>JAQVZT010000326.1 GCA_028708055.1 Methanothrix sp. | reverse complement strand
CTCCTCCGGTTCTTCTGCACCTTCATCGGCGATGAAAACTTTGCCCCGGGAGTATTTCCTAGGATCTATGCCCTCACACATGAGCTAACCCATGCGAGTCTTTTAATAAATACCTTTTCTGCCAGATGAGCCAGAAGACATAGGCATCTTGTACATCCCATCAATTTTAAGACTAATAGAATCATATGCTGGGCAATTCACACCTTTGCCCCTGCTCTCGCTCACACACATGCATGAAATCCGTCTTTGGGCAAATAGCTAGAATGCTATCAGAAGGCTTATATTGCTATCATCCAATACTTTTGCGAGGCTTTTTGATGGACCCGTTAGCAATTGCAGCGATGGCTTCCTCTGTGCTGGCTCCATATCTGGCTAAAGGAGGCGAAGCTTTGCCAGCGAATTTGGCAAGAGCGCAGGCCAGAAGATTGGCGAGCTTTCAGATCTGGTCAAGAACAAGTTTAGAGGCGATAAAGATGCAGAGGCTGTCTTAAGCTTGGCGGAAAAAGATCCTCAATCCAAAGCAAGAGTTGCCTCACTGGAAGAGGAGATAGCGAAGAAGATGAAGGAGGATCCCGATTTTGCCGCAAAGGTGGAAAAGCTGGTGGATGAGGTGCAGCAGGGGGGCAGGAAGATAACGTTTGATCAGCGCGGGCAGACGGTACATGGGCCTCAGACCAACATCGGTGGAAATGTCAGCGGGACGGTTCTTTCCGGGACGTTCAGCGGCCCAGTGAACACAGACAAGTCTAGTAAAGCGGGATATAATGCCCAGCGAACATAAATTCGAGCAGCAAGGCCAGAACATAACAGGCCCTCAGACCAATATAGCAGGCGATGTCCAGGGCGATTTCATCTATAACGAGGCCACAAAGATCCGTCTACCCTTTTACAGGCCGAGAAAAGTCGAGCATTTCATAGGAAGAGAAGACGATATGACGTCGCTTATGCATGATCTGCAGCCGGGCAAGGCCGTCACAATCTGTGGCCCTGGAGGCATGGGGAAGACTGCCCTGGCCACAGAAGCCATCTGGCGGATTGCTCCTGAAAATAAGCTGCCAGAGCTATTCCCCGATGGCATCATCTTTTATACATTCTACCACAGGCCCGAGGCAGATCTCGCTCTTGAGACGGTCGCCAGGGCATATGAAGTAGATCCTCGCCCAAGCCCTCTTGAGGCAGCCCAGAAAGCTCTCTCTGGCAGGAGAGCCCTGATAGTACTCGATGGAGCCGAAGCATGTGACGACCTGAGAGCCGTTCTGTCTGTCACATCTAGCTGCGGAGTTCTCATAACCACCCGAAGCCACAGCGATGCGCCTGCAGACTTTAAAGATCTTTCTCCTCTGCCTGCAAAAGAGGCAGTTCAGCTTCTGCAGGCTTGGGGCGGCAGGATGGCCTCGGATACGGTGGTCTGTCAGAGCATCTGCAGTCTCTTAGGCGGCCTACCTTTAGCCATTTTCCTTGCAGGCAGCTATATGTCTCGCAGGAGCCAATTTGCAGGAGAATATCTTGTATGGCTCGAAAAGACGCCATTAGCTGCTCTGGATCTAGGAAAAAGGCAGCACGAAAGCATTCCTCTCCTGATGGAGCACAGCTTGGCCCAGGTGAGCGATAAGGCTAGAGAATGCCTGGGGGTGGCCGGAATCTTGGCACTGCGGCCTTTCGATCTTGAGATAATCTTCATCGCTTTGCAGATCTCAAAGGCGGAGGCCAACCAGAGCCTGGGGGAGCTTGTCGATTTCGGCTTTTTAGCGTCCCGAGGTTCGCTACCAGATAACTCATGCTTTAGCTCATACTTATGCCAGAGAGAAACTAGCTCCGCTATGCAGTGCCCTGGTTCGCCTGGCAGAGTACTATTATGATTTCGTCCAAGAGCAAACGAAAGGTGGGACGTCGGGATACTCTATTTTAGATAGTCACAGAGACCATATTTTGGCAGTGCAATCAGCCTGTAATGAGGCAAGACTGATGGAGGCAGTATGCGCTCTCACCTTGGTTACTGAGAAATATCTAGACCTACGAGGGCATTGGATAGAGCTAATTGCCCTCTTGAAGTACGGATTGGAGGCGGCAAGGTCTGATGAAGACCGCTACGGTAAACTTGAGCCTTCATTTTTGAATTCCTTGGGTCTGACCTACGCCAATCTGGGAAAGCCATGCCATGGCATGGAGTACTTAAAGCAAGCTCTTGAAATAGTTAGGGTGATCGGCGATCGACAGGGTGAAGGAGCCACTTTGGGCAACCTAGGAATAGCTTGCTCGGGTCTTGGCGATATCCCGCAGGCTATTATATACCACGATCAAGCACTTGAAATAGCTCAGGAGATCGGGGACAGAAAAAATGAAGGCAGTCAGCTGAGCAACTTGGGATTGGCCTATGCCGATTTGAGTAAACACCGCCAGGCCATAAAGTACTACGATCAGGCTCTTGAACTAGTTCAGGAGATAGGAGATAGACGAGATGAAGCTGGCGTCCTGAGCAATATGGGCAATGCCTACTTGTATCTCAGTGAGACAGCTAAAGCGATCGAGCTTTACAGACGGGCACTCAAGATAGATCAAGAGAATTGGTAGCCGACAAGGTGAAGGAATCCGTCTTGGTAATTTAGGTATAGCTTACGCCCATATCGGCAATATCGCTCAGGCTATTAAGTACTACGATCAAGCACTTGAAATAGCTCGCGAAATTAGGGATATACGGAACGAAGGAAATTGGTTGAGTAACCTGGGCAAGGCCTACTCCTCCTTGGGCGATAATCGCCAGGCCATCGAATGCCATGATCATGCCCTGAGAATCTCAATGCAGATTGGAGACAGAGCGAGCAAAAGTATCGATCTACAGAATTTGGGCGTGGCCTACGCCGAATTGGGCGACGCCAAAAAAGCTATCGAGTATTACGAGCAGCATCTAGCCATCGCCAGGGAAATCGGGGATAGTCGAGGCGAAGGCAGCGCTCTATGGAACGCGAGCCTGGCGCTGGATGTCCTTGGTAGGCGAGCAGAAGCTGTGAAGCTCGCTAGGGATGCGCTAGCCATTTTCGAGCGGATCGGGGATCCTTATGCAGAGGAGATGCGGCAGAAGCTAGCGAAGTGGCAAGATAATCTAACGCACTCCAAGCCGTGCAGGCCCCCCTGACCCCGCGTCCGCGGGGAACAAATGGCCAGCATCCGGATAATCCCGAGCTGCAAACTCTTCGGTCTCGTTCAACCGCACCTGCTGCCAAGGTATCCGAGCCTGCCCGGCGTTGAGGGCGCCCGAGGCAGTAGCGCGGGAGGCCCGAAGGGCCGACACGCGGGCGTTCAGTAAGAAGGTGTTGAGTTAGTTTTAATCAGATCAGATGCTTTTTTGTGCGACTAAAAAGACTGAGCAGCAAATGCTTTTACGCCAAAATTTCATTTTAAATCCATCCTTCATCAGAGGGTTTATGAGAAGAGATTATCAATACAGCTTTCGAGGTTCGAGGCGTGCAACTAGAATTAGAAGATCCTTATGTGGTGGTCTACAAGCAGATCCATGCCGTGGTTGATGATGATGCTAAAAGGGTGGAGCTTTTAGAGAGGTCCTCCTGCTATGGCGGAT
>JAQVZT010000325.1 GCA_028708055.1 Methanothrix sp. | reverse complement strand
CATGTCATAGCCAAGGCCGGCAGGTCGGGGTCTGTGCAGAAGGTCGTCTTCCGGTGCTCCTTCTGAGGTTGCGGAATCTACGGCAGGACTTATCTCCTGAAGCTGGTAGCCTGAGGGTTCGGCAGAGCCATAACCAACGAACAGGGGATCACGAGCAAAGTTGCCCGGTCCCAGGTCGCCGGCTTCTATTTGGGCAGAAGTGTAGTCTTGATCATTGATCTGTACCGGCACATCCGACTGCGGTCGAGAGAAGATGTTGTTATCGAATGTAAATATTACAGACGGTCCAATCCAGAGCGGGCCCTGTCCATGAGAAATTATGCAGTTCTTCATGGCGAGCTGGATTGGCACATCCCGGTCGTCGTACTGGACATACATGGGATATCCCTGTCTCTCGGGATTATCGGCCACGACGGTGTTCACTATCGTAAACCTGGCATTGGGGACGGTGGAGTGGGCCACCAATCCTGACCAGGGGGTGGGGCTGGTATCGCCGTCGCCCGTATCGAACACCAGGCAGTTCTCGATGACGGTCTCATCGCCCCAGATCTTGATCCCGTCGCAGGAATTGTGGCTCACAATGCAATGGTGGATGTAGGTTTGATCTGCCTTGCAGTCCAGGCCATCACCGCGATTGTGCGTTGATAGGGTATCTACGATCTCAATTGGCCCTTCAGAAGGCTCGATGCCGAAGCCATCCGGTCGATCGTAGGGAGAGGGGCCGGGAGTGCCCTGATAATAGTGGCCGCTGTAGGCGAGGCGGCAGTTCTTTATGAGCACATTCTTCCAGCCCCCGGCAACTCCCTTTGCTCCTCCCACGGCACCAAAGCCGCAGTATTCGATGGTGCTGTCCAAAATACTTAATCCATCAATGTCCTGGAAATCGATTCCGAATCCATCTATGTGGTGGATCTGGATGTTGCTGAGGATTATGTTTGAAGCTGGTTCCCAGCAGGCTATGGCATCGCGAAATGGGTTAGTTCCGTCGCTCTTAATCTCCAGGTTCTCGATCTTTACGTAATGCACTGAGGAGAGATCGATGGCATTGGCAAGGTTGTTGGTGCCGATGAGCGAGGGCCTCGATCCGTCCTCTCCCTTGATGGTGATCCAGGCCTCCGGGCTGCCCGATTGGGGAAGAATTCTATCTTCGCCATAATCCTGCAGAACGTAGTCTCCTTCTCGAATGATCAGCGTATCTCCCGGATGAAGCTGAGCGGCTCCGCAAGCGGGAGTGGCCCAGGGCTCTTCAATGGTGCCGGAGTTCTCGTTGCTGCCGGTGGGGGCGACATAATAGGTGGCGGCCTGGGCTGCCCAAGATAATAGCACCATCGAGATGAGCAATATAAAAGGCCTCTTGGTGCCAGCACGATTGTTGATCTTCAGCATCTCATCGATCCCTGCCATAATTGATACTATTTATCAATGAAGGATCGGCCCGAGGGATATAAACTTATCTAAAAATAATCCTAAAGTTTTATTACCTCTATCCCCGCCTGCTGCAAAAAGTCCAGCGCCGTTCCATCCGGATAGCTCTGCTGGTAGACGACTTTGACAATGCGGGCGTTGATCATCATCTTGGCGCAGAGGATGCATGGCTGGTGTGTGCAGTAAAGCGTTGCCCCTTCGATGCTGATGCCGTGCAGCGCCGCCTGGATGATGGCGTTCTGCTCGGCGTGCACCGCCCGGCACAGCTCGTGGCGCGTGCCGCTCTCCACGTTCTCGCGAGCGCAGCCCACGCTGTCGCAGTGATCCAGCCCAGAGGGCGCGCCGTTGTAACCGGTGGAGAGGATGCGCTTGTTCTTGACAAAGAGCGCGCCTACTTGATTGCGCAGGCAAGTGGAGCGCTTGGCCACTACCGTGGCGATTTCCATGAAGTACTGATCCAGGGTGGGTCGGTCGAGGGGAGACATCCGGCATGACTGTAGGTTTTCAAGCTTAAGAAGATCACCACAGTAGGAGCTCTTAGGCCAGCAGATCTGAAGTTAAAGCATTTGTAGCGTCTTGCAGGCTAAATTTATTGTAGTTGGAGCGACTATCTTCTCTCAGGAGGCTTAATACCTGGGTCGAATCTGGATTTCCATTGTGATGGTTCTCGTTTTCTTAATGGAATTTTCAACCGGGATTCCAGATGATCGAGTCGTACCCGCCAGCAAGATCTTGGAGGAAATCAGGTCCGGCGAGACAGTGGAGTACGACTGCTTCACCATAGTAGGCGACCTAGATCTCGATAAGCTGGATGATTTGCCATCTATTAATGAAGGTCTGTACTATCAGGTGAAACACACGAATCTTTCGGAGAAGAAAAGAATCGTGGCATCTGTGATACGAATTACCAATTGCATCATCAAGGGCGGGGTGAATTTTAACAATACGAGGTTTGACAAACACATTGATCTTGGAAATACTAAATTCGAGGGGCATGCCGGATTCAGGGGGGCAATATTCAAAGAAGACGCAGACCTATCAAATGCGCAATTCAGCCGGTATGCAGATTTCCTGGGATCAATATTTGGCAAAAAAGCATACTTCGCTGAGGCCCAATTCCTTGATTACGCTGATTTTAGGGGTGCATATTTTAGCGATTCTTTTACAAATTTCAATTGTAATTTTACACATATGGCTGATTTTAATCACGCCTATTTTAACGGCGTTGCCTACTTTAGTTACGCGGTCTTTGACGGCACTGCTGACTTCAGTTACGCGGTCTTCAATAGCGATGCTGTCTTCGGTGAGATGGTCTCCGACGGCACTGAATACTTGGATGGTGATTTTGATATCTTTTTTGTCTCAGACCTCAATGCCGCAGCCTATAGTGGTACGTTCTTTAACGGCACTGCCGTCTTCAGTGGCGCGAACTTCAACGGCACTGCCGACTTCAGTGGCGCGAACTTCAACGGCACTGCCGCCTTCAGTGGCGCGGACTTCAACGGCACTGCCGCCTTCCGTAGCGCGGACTTCAATGGCAATGCATACTTCTCGCACGCGGACTTCAATGGCAATGCATACTTCTCGCACACGGACTTCAACCGTGATGCCGACTTCAATGACGCGGACTTCATCGGCTATACCGACATCATTAACGCGACATTCAACGGCACTGCCGTCTTTAGTGGCGCGGGCTTCATCGGCTATACCGACATCATCAACGCGACCTTCAACGGCATTGCCGTCTTCAGTGGCGCGGACTTCAACAGTACAGTCAGATTCGGCGGGGCGGCCTTCAACATCACCGATTTTTCAAGCGCTCAATTCAATAAGGAAGCTCATTTCGAGAATGCCCAATTTACAGGGATGGCATCATTCGATAACGCTCGCTTCGAGGAAGATGCTCTCTTCGAGAATGCCGACTTCATGGGCAAGCTCTCCCTCTCAAGAGCCAGGTATAACAGATTATTTATCAGGTGGTATAATATTACGAGCGGCCTTGTCTACGATGATGCCGCCTACATGTCGCTCATGAAGAACTTCAAGGACCTTGGCTACTACGAGGACTATGATAGCTGCTACTTCCAGTATCGAAAGGCACACCGAGATGAGCCCTGGCCTGCGGTAGGCGGCATGGAGACGTCTATGAGAAA
>JAQVZT010000030.1 GCA_028708055.1 Methanothrix sp. | reverse complement strand
CCTGCCACCATCCCGAAAAAGCCTACTGCTACCGAGGAGATGAAACGGCGCTACTATGAGGAGATCGAAAGCCTGGAATGGGGACAGATCGTCTTCACGCCTCCTGTAAAGATGTGGACGGGCAAAGAGGAGCAGGTCGTGGCCCGAATATCTCAGAATCTCTCTCTAGATGTCCGCAAAGGTCTGGAGAAATTTAATAACACCAAGCAAGAGAACATCAAGGTCAGTTATGAAATGAGCGTTGAGCTGGATGGTGGTTCCAGCTTCGATATTTCGCCCAAAGGCCCGGTACTGAAATCGATACCGTCGGATGGCTATCAGGAATGGGATTGGATGGTTACTCCTCTGAGCGAGGGAGACCATACTCTGAAACTGATTGCTTATGCAAAGATCATCCTGGACGGAGAGATGGAAAAGGAGCCCATGATAAGGGTTTTTGAAGAAGATATCCAGGTCGAAGTAGACTGGGTGAAGGAGGTCAAGGACGCTCTATTTGGTGGCAGCAGGTGGATTGTCACCCTATTTGCTACCGCCCTTGTAACCGGATTAATAAACTGGGTGAGCGGTGGCATACTCAATAGAGTCAAATCCGTTGGAAAAGAGGGTGGAAAGGGAGATAAAGAGGACGAAAGAGATGACGATGAATAATAAGCTTCGACTGGCAATCCAGACAAGCAATCCACTAAGTCAGCCATTGGCAATATGATAAAGAATATGAACTCTGCCATCTATAACCTGCCGCCAGATGACCTGGCGATCCTATGCATTGGTGGCGCTTGTTGTATTACAAACTATATCCTGTTCTCTCGCTCAACATGTGATCTCATCTCAAGAAATAATTGAGCAGCTTGAAAGCAATGAGCCCGTTTACTATGATAATATCCGGATTCTGGGGGACCTGGATCTAGGATCGCTGCCCGATGGGCGGGTGTCCAGCAAATTGGCGATCACAAATTCCTCTCTTGGCAATGCCACCTTTTCCGGAGTCACCTTTGCAGAGGACGCCATCTTCTGGGGCAGCAGTTTCGGCAACGCCAGCTTTGAGAAGGCGTGCTTTCTCGGCCTGGCAGACTTCGCGAATGCCAGCATTGCCAATTGCAGCTTCTCTTCTGCCTCCTTCGCCCAGACCGCTTATTTTGCTGGAACCGTCTTCAAGGATGACGTGAGCTTTGAGGATGCCCGGTTCGCAGAGGATGTCTTCTTCAGCGGGGCTATCTTCGCAGCCGATGCAGATTTCAATTATTCCGATTTCGCCTCTTACTCCTACTTCACCGGAGCGCAGTTTTTCGGCGACGCCCTCTTCTCGGACGTTGATTTCTCGGGAGCGCTCGATTTTTCCGCGGCAAAGCTCGCCCGGCAGGCAAACTTCTTTCAATCCCGCTTCAGCAGCGCCTCCTTCTCCAATTCGGTCTTCTCCGGACCGGTTCAATTCGGCATGGCTGCGTTCTCAGGCCTCTCCTCCTTTGACAGGGCAGTTTTTGCCGATGAGGCCAATTTCAATCTGGCCCGGTTCTCCCAGGCGGCATATTTCTCAGAAGCAGAGTTTCATGGGCTTGCCCTTTTCGGTCTGGCCAGGTTCGAGGATATCGCCAGCCTGCTGAGCGACCGGTTCGACGATGATATCAACTTCAAGGGAAGCTCCATCACTACCATGCTTCTGGATAAAGCACAATTCGCTAAAAGCTCTCGCATCATCCTGAACGACACCGATTTCTCCCGCTTCAAAGCCCACTGGAATGAGATCGAAGAGCATGTGGTCTGGGACCCTGGAGCCTATCTGGCGCTCATCAACAATTACCACGGTCTTGGATGGTCGGCAGATGAGGATGACTGCTACTATCAATATAGGAGCCGGAGTCAGGCGGGAAAGGATTGGGGCTGGTCCAGGATCATCGATATCTTAGCCTGGCTGTCCTGCGGCTACGGCGTTAGGCCCAGCTATGCGGTATTTTGGTCGATGGCAACCATTCTGGCTTTTGGCCTTTTATTCTGGAGAGGGGATGGCATCCGTCGCTCCGCCAAGCCTCTGCATGAGCCCGCCGAGGAGGGCAGCCTGCCCGAGCATGCCACAATCCGAAATGCTCTCTTCTTCAGCACCATGGTCTTTCTCTCCCAGGGGCCCATCGATTTTCTGCCCGTGGGCAAATACAGATATTATGTAATCCTGGAAGGAATTTTGGGATGGTTGCTGCTGGCGCTTTTCCTTGTGACTCTGGGAAAGGTCATGATCCGGTAGAGCACAATCCGTCAACGCATAATCCGTCAACGCAATACAAAAATGATAAATCCTTGGCCGTCATTTGTGAGACAATTGACCTCAGTCTCGATTGCAGTCTCCGGACGGAATGTGCTCTCCATGGCCATCTTGCTGATCTTGTTGATTGGCGGGTCTCTGTCGGAAGAGAGCAGAGTTGATGCCGCATCTCCAGCCTCGCTGGCCATAGCCGCCCAGGATATTCTGGCCCAAATAAGTTCGGGCGAACCTCTGGACTATAACAACGTCACCATCACCGGCCCGCTGGATCTGGGTCCGGGGGAGGAGTCTGTCAGACCGTCGATAAAGATCACCAACTCTCGCTTCCTGGGGCCGGTGAAGATCGAAGGGGTAACCTTCAACGAATTTCTGGACCTGCGAGGATGCACCTTTGAGGATAACGTCAGCTTCATCAAATCGAGATTTCTGGGTGATGCCAAATTTGCCGGCGCTAAATTCCGCAAGCAGTCCGACTTTGCCGAGACCTATTTCAGTGGGGCGGCTTCTTTCATCGCTACCGCCTTTCAGGGAGACAGCAGCTTCAGCAGTTCTCAGTTCGAAGGGGATGCCATATTTCTGAATTGCGATTTTGCCAGCGATGTCGACTTCAACTATGCCAAGTTCCTGCGGTCAGGGTCTTTTTTGAACGCAGACTTTGATGATGTGAGCTTCTTTGAGACTCAGTTTTCCGGGCAGGTCACATTTCGCTCCGCCCAGTTCAAAGGAAATTCCACATTTGCCGCCACCCGTTTCGATAGCGATGTGCTCTTCAGGGCAGCTCGCTTCTGGAAGGGAAGCACCTTCGGCCTGTCCAGCTTCGGAGGGCTGGCAGACTTTGGCAATGTTGACTTCAACAGGACAGCATTCTTTGGGGGAGTCAAATTTTCTGACCTCGCCTATTTCGCCAATGCCCGGTTCAACGGCGATCTGATACTGGAGGGCGCCAGGCTTTACAGCATGCAGCTGGACAATGCCTCATTCAATGAGAGTTCGAAGATCAACCTTAACAGCACCGACTTTTCCAAGTTCGTGGTCCACTGGAGCACGCTGCAAAGCCGCATGGTCTACAATGGAGCCGCCTATCTGGCTCTGGTGAAGAACTACAAGAGCCTGGAGTGGTTTGATGAGGCGGATGAATGCTATTATCAATACCGCCGAATCGGCCAGGATCAGGCGCCTTGGGGCTGGGACAAGCTCTCGGACATCGTCTCCTGGCTCTCCTGCGGATACGGGGTTCGGGTGAGCTACACCGCTTTTTGGTGTCTTTTTACCATTCTGATCTTTGGAATAATATTCTGGGCGGGAAAGGGAATGAACAAATTCGAGATTGAAGGCATGGAGCTTCCTGGGGACACGCGGCTGCGGCCCAGCGCCCGTGTCTCTTTCACCGATGCCCTCTATTTCAGCATCGCCATGTTCACCACCTCTCAGGCACCGGTCAATACTTATCCTGTGGGAGTCTACAGGCATCTGGCCATGGCTGAGGGAATCCTCGGCTGGTTCTTCCTGGGGCTGTTCGTGGTCGTGCTGAGCGCGGTGCTGATTCGATGAACGAAGAGGCGGCTTTCTTGCGGATGAGGATCGATTAGCGAAAATTGGTTGAATGCCGGTCAGCCAATCCGGAAAGGTTGATATACGTGTTTGTAATAGGTGATTGCCGGAAGAGGGCGCGTGGCCTAGTCTGGATAAGGCGGCAGCCTCCTAAGCTGTAGATCGGGGGTTCGAATCCCCCCGCGCCCGCTTGTCTCTTTTGGCTATCTTTTTGTCTGTAACAGCCTGCTTCGAAAAAATCAGTAGCTAAGAAATCAGTGGCTCAGTGCACAATCTTTGAGATCGCCAGCTCAAGTATGTCCTCAGCTCCCGCTTTTTTCAGCTGGGGTATGAGCAGGTTTACTGACGACCTATCAACCACGGTCTCCACTGCGTAGTATCCTGAGTTGTAGAGCTTGGAGATTGTGGGGTTCTTCATGCTGGGCAGCATTTTTATCAGATTGGCCATCGATTCATCAGGCACATTCATCTTGAGAAGAACCTTTCCCTTCGCGGTTATTACTGCGGAGAGGAGAGTCTGCACGGCAACAATCTCCTCGCGCTTCTCTGGGTCCGCCCAGCTCTTCTTGTTGGCAATCAGCTCCGAGGTGGACTTCAGCATGACATCAATTATCTTCAGGCCGTTTTTCTTCAGGGTCGAGCCGGTCTCAGTGAGGTCTACCACCACATCGGTCAGCTCCGGAACCTTGGCTTCAGTGGCTCCAAAGGAGAATTGTATGTCCACCGGTATCCCCATGTTCAGGAAGAAGGCTTGCGTCAGGTTCGGATACTCGGTCGATACCCGGCTGCCAGGCTTAATCTCGCGAGCGCTGTTTATGTCCAGGCTCTCGGGCACGGCAACCACCAGCTTCACGATGCCTGGGCCCTGTTTGCCATAGTTCAGTTCGGCCACCCTGGCCACGACGGCTCCCGACTCCATTATCCAGTCAGTTCCGGAGATGCCCAGGTCGAAGTAGCCTTTAGCTACGTATCCTGGTATCTCCTGGGGACGGAGGATCTTCACCTTGCCGATGCGAGGGTCCTGGATGCGGGCGTTGTACTCCCGTTCTGTCCTTTTAACCTCCAGCCCGGCTTGCTCGAAGAGTTGCAGTGTCTGATTTTGCAGGCTGCCTTTGGGAATGGCGATGTCTATCATTTTAATGCTCTGCTTTTAGAGATCATATTTTTGTCTTTTGCTCGGGTCTTCCAGGTTCTTCTCGGGTCTGCTCGGGCCATTTCATTCTTCGGGCGTCCGGCTCACAATATTTATAAATAACTACAGTAATAAACATTCACGGAAAGGGTGAAGGCGATTGGCATCTCTGATTATCTCTGATACTCATTTTGGCCTGGATTGCTCGACTCTGAAAAGCCCGGCCAAGGTCGACCAGCTATTGCGAGAGGTATGGGAATATGAGGGGGGCTGCGAAGATGTCGTCCTCCTGGGTGATATCCTCGACCTCTGGAGGGTTCGCCCGGAGAATGCGGTTAAGGATGCCATCCCTCTTTTAAAGCGGCTCTCCCAGGAAGATCTGAAGACGCGCTACGTGGTGGGAAACCACGATCATCACCTGGTGGTGCAAAAGCAGGAGGCGGAATTCATGGAGCGGGCCGCTCGCGGAGATCTGTTTCCGGTTTATCTTCCCTGCATGCGCTGGCATCGGACCATTTGCGGCATCGATCTCGATATGCACTATCCCACCTACAGGATGCGTTGCTGCCAGCGTTCCATCCTCTTTGCTCACGGCCACCATCTGGACGGCATTCAAAATTTTACTCTGCAGCTGGTGGAAAAGCTGCGCCGCCTCTCCGGGGAGGAGCTGGCTCCTGCTGACCTGGAGATAATGATGACCTACGCCTACGAGGGGCTCTACCGCTCTGCCTCCATCGGAGAGATGGTCTCTTTCGAGACCTCTATCTGGAAAGCGTCAGGACTCCTGCATTGGTTAAATGCCGGTGTATTCCCCAATCAGCGAAGAGCGAGCGTAGAGGGCCAATATGAGGCCATAATGAATTTCATTCGCGAGAGGGGCCTGGGCAGAGTTGATTGTTTTATTTACGGCGATACGCACCGTCCGGGAGTCTATCAAAAAAGGGGCGGACCTCTGGCCCTGAACGCAGGAAGCTTTACTCGTGATCAGGCGAATGGCTCGCGCCTTGAGACTCCAGATACCTATATGTTCATGGATGAGAAGGGACTGGCTATAAGGCAGCTGGGCAGGAAAAGGCCTCTCTTTTTATGCGAGCTTCTCTAGAAGACAATCCTCAAATCTGATCGGTTTTGCCATGGAGGGACAATTTCCTTATGCCAGCGCTATTGTTCATGCCAAACCTATTTCATCATGCATTGCTAAGCCAATATCATGTTTGATCCACGAGAGGAATCCCTGGCCCTGGAGATCGTCCGCGGCTTCTTTGACATGCCGTCGGAAGAGATGATGAAGATCGGAGACAAGGTTAAGGCCTTGCTCTTCGACCCGCAAACCGGCAGCGATCAGGAAGCAGTGGCAAAGCTCAAGGAGGCTCTGGGGGAGATGTCCAGGGAGCAGGCCCTGATGGCCGGCATGTTCCTCTCCGGTCTATTGCGCTGCAATCTTGCCAAGCAGATCGAGCAGGAGTATCAAAAGGCCATGGCCGAAGGAAATATCGACCCCAATTGTGATTGTGCGTGACGAGAGAGGCTCTTCTTAAATCCCATGATGAGCAGGCTCTGGCAATAGAGCTGAGGAGCATAGTCGATGCCATACTGACTGGCGCCATCAAGACCCAGGCTGACCTCGAGTCCTATAAAAAGGAGGCATCTTCCCGGCTGTCCCTTGCATCCCTGCCCAGCAATGCTGATATCCTCGGCCTGGCCACAGCAGCGGAGCGCGATCGTCTCAAGATGCTGGTGCGAAAGCCCACTCGGACCCTATCCGGCGTTGCGGTCATCGCCGCCATGACCTCTCCGGCACTCTGTCCGCATGGCACCTGTGTCCCCTGTCCTGGCGGCGTTCTCCGTTCTTCGGCGCAGAGCTACACCGGCCGCGAGCCTGCGGCTCTTCGGGCAGCGCAGCATGAATTCGATCCCTACCGGCAGGTCGCTGCCCGGTTGTCTCAGCTGGATGAGATCGGCCATCCTCTGGACAAGTCCGAGCTGATCATCATGGGTGGAACTATCACGGCGCGACCCATCGCCTACCAGCGCTGGTTCATAAAGCGCTGTCTTCAGGCCATGAATGACTATCCGGTGGCAGGTGCGCCCGGCGGGCGGAGCCCGTATCGCTACCAGTCTTTTGCCGATGTGGCCGCTGCCAATGAGGTGGCTGCGGTCAGAAACATCGGCACTACCTTTGAGACCAGGCCGGACTACTGCGGTCCTAAAGAGATTGAGAACATTCTTCTTCTGGGCGCGACCAAGGTGGAGCTGGGAGTGCAGAGCACCCGTGACGATCTGCTGGAAAGGATGAAACGCGGCCATACCGTTGAGGACTCTGTCATCGCCAATCGCGCTCTTCGAGAGGCCGGCCTGAAGGTTGGCTTTCACATGATGCCCGGACTGCCCGGCTCCTCACCGGAGATAGATCTGCAGGTCTTCAAGGAACTCTTCTCTGACGAACGCTTCCGGCCAGACTATCTCAAGATCTATCCCACTTTAGTGGTGGAGGGAACTGAGCTATACCGGCAATATCTGCGAAAGGAGTACTCGCCTCTGGAGGACGAAACGGCAGCGGAGCTGGTCAGCCGCATCAAGGAGATCCTGCCAGGCTATGTCCGGCTTCAGAGGGTGCAGAGAGATATTCCAGCTTCGCTCATCGTGGCCGGAGTCAGGAAATCAAATCTTCGGCAGCTTGCCAGCCAGCGCCTGGAGGCGAGAGGGGGACGCTGCCGATGCATCCGCTGCCGGGAGGCGGGGCTTCTCCATGTAACCAGCCTCGATGCATCTCTGAAAGATAAGACCTACCAGGCAGCCGGGGCAGATGAGCATTTTCTCTCCTTCGAGGGGCAGGACGGCACGCTGGTGGGCTTTTTAAGGCTGCGTCTGTCGGCGAACGCGCGGGTGCGGGAGCTGCATGTCTACGGGCCGATGCTTCCCATCGGCAGCCGGGAGGATGGCTGGCAGCACCGGGGCTTCGGGGAGCGGCTGCTTGCCGCTGCCGAGGAGCTGGCTTTGGAATCAGGCTACGGCCTTTTGCAGATCACCAGCGGTATAGGCGCTCGGGGCTACTACCGGAGGCTCGGCTATGAGCGGAAGGGGCCGTACATGGCAAAGAACATCTGCTCCAAAAAGTAGCAAGTAGCAGCCTCTGAGCTGCTGCAAGCTGCTGCGTTACGTCTCCAATTGGCCGTTTCGGTTTAAGCCCGCTTTATCTCCAAGCACCGACCTGAGCTTCTCCAGAGAATGCTCGCTGGTCTCGGCAATCAGTATGTCTCCTGCCTGCAAGATGGTGCTGCCGCCGGGCCGCAGGGGTCTTCCGTCTCTTCTGAGAACCGCAATCCAGGTGTCCTCAGGAATGTTGAGGTCGGCAATCTGTCTGCCCACGGCGCTGCTCTCCGGGAAGACCTTAAGCTCCACTAGAGAGCCCCATATCTCCTTTTCCAGCATCTTCTCTGGGATGGCTTTTCTGGGAGGCTCCGCCGGCATCTCCATGTCAAGGCGGCGAGCCACGAATGGTATGGTGGACCCCTGCACCAGAACAGATGTCAGAACGACGAAGAATACCACATTGAAGATCATATTGGCTTCATCGATACCGTAAATGAGGGGAAATGTCGCCAGTATGATGGGCACCGAGCCCCGCAGGCCTACCCAGGAGACCATAATCCTCTCTTCGATGGACATGTCCCGGAAGGGCAGGAGGCAGATGAGAACGCTGATCGGTCTGGCCATGAACATCAGGATGAAGCAGATGAACAGGCCGATGCCAGCTACCGGGATCAGCTGCTTGGGATATACCAGCAAACCAAGCGTCAGGAACATGACAATCTGCATCAGCCAGGCCAGGCTGTCATGGTAATGCATCAGGCTGCGCTTATGGATGAATGAGTGGTTCGCCAGGCTCAGACCGGCAAGATAGACTGCCAGAAAACCGTTGCCCCCGAGGATCGATGTCGCGGTGTAGGTTATCATTACGAGAGAGATGGTCAGAACGGGATACAGTCCCTGGTAGTCCAGACGGATTCGGTTGATCAAATACGCCATCCCCCTGCCGGACAAATATCCAAAAACCGCACCCAGAGCCATCTGCTGGGCAAACATGGGAATCATTGCCAAGGGGGAGGTTTCCGGGTTGAGGATGAGGCTGATCAGGCCGGTTGTGAGAAAGATGGCCATGGGATCATTGCTGCCCGACTCCAGCTCCAGCAAAGGCCTCAGATTGCCCTTCAGGCCGATATTTCTTGACCGGAGAATTGAGAAGACCGCAGCTGCATCGGTAGAGGAGATGATGGCTGCCAGGAGAAGCGCTTCGTGAATGGAAAAGTTGAGGGCATAGTAGGCAGCACATCCCACTATGAGGGCCGTAAAAATGACGCCCAGGGTGGAGAGGAGCAC
This sequence comes from Methanothrix sp., assembly GCA_028708055.1. Classification (GTDB taxonomy): domain Archaea; phylum Halobacteriota; class Methanosarcinia; order Methanotrichales; family Methanotrichaceae; genus Methanothrix. The sequence continues at coordinate 5,683 of JAQVZT010000030.1, read as the reverse complement.
CCCTTTCCACAGGATTGGCTTGACCTCCCTCCACTTGGTATCCAGGCCGCCGGAGAACAGGATGAAGATCAGAGCCGCGCTTCCCAGCGACTGTGCCAGCCAGGGGTTGTCGAAGTATATGCCGCCCGGGCCATCTGAGCCTGCCAGCATGCCTATCCCTAGGAATAGGACCAAAGTGGGCACACCCAGTTGAGTGGACGCCTTGCTGGAGATCACGCTGAGCAGCAGAAGAAGCGCTACGCCGAGAAGAAGGTAGTCGAACAGAGCCATAGTTGTTATTTAGTAGCTCACGAATGGCATATCTGTCTTTCGGAATTAGTTTTATCGGCTACCTTTCTAAATAATCTCGTCTATGATCTTGATTTCGCCTAGGGTTTTGATATCAATTCTTTTGGGGACAAACTTACTTTGAATACTTTATCCGGCAGGCCCCATGCTACAGGATATGGTTGCTGGAAGTTGCCTTGCAGGTAGATTGCACACATCGTATTGGACACATGGTAGATGCTGCTGCAAGCATATTCAGGGCATCCGTCTTGTATTCCTGCCAGGACGGACCACCTCACGGTCGCTGAGTTGAGCAAATAGTCATGCCAGAATATGGCCGATGACTTGTCTCTCAGCAGCTTAAAGGCGTTTTCCGTATCAGATTTGACGGACTCATGGTGATGATGCCCATAAATAAAAATCAAATTTCTTATTTAAGCTGGTAAAATCTATTGTCCTCGAGTCATGTCCTATATGAGTAACATTGCTCAGATCCCGGGAACGGCTTCAAGGATTTTCTTCTTCGCGAAACAAGTAAGTTAGGATTTGATTGCTATATTAGTGCTAATACATATGGCATCAACAAAACATCAAATATCTTTACAATTATTCACCGCATAGTAAATAATGTTATAATATAGATACTGATATAGAATGCACCGCTATTAGCGGACTTGCAGAAACAATAACAATAACTCATAATAATCTTATTAACATCATATTTAACTCAGCTCTTTAATTATTACAGCCAAAGGATTCTTATACAACAAATTCTATTGATGGAATGGAGTGGGAAAATATGTCATTAAGCGTCTTGATAGTGGACGATTGCGAGGTTAATCGGACTGTAGCATCGCTCATGTTGAAGAAACTCGGCCACCATGTTGACTTTGCTGCAAATGGAATTGAAGCGATCGAAGCCCTCGAGCATCAGCCCTATGATGCCATACTAATGGACATCCAGATGCCTGTGATGGATGGAATAGAAGCAACAAAAATCATACGGCAGCGATGGAGGAATGGGCCAAGGATCATAGCTGCTACAGCACAGGCTATCAGTTTTTATGCTTGTCTTGGGGCGGGTGTTGATGACTTCTTAGTCAAGCCGCTCAAAATAGAGAAGCTAAGGGCCGCAATCGAATACAATATGCCAATACCATCATTTGTGAGCGGCGGAATGGAGGAATTTTCAGCTGCGTGTAGCCTCTGCGCATCGCAAGTCGGTTCAGATTGTGTAGTATAGTGCTTTGCAGAAATGTGCGTTGAGAATATATGGGCGGATTGATGGCGGAAATAGTATAGGTCGTCCATATCGTCCATATTTCAATTTTGATTACCTAATTTGTAGCCGGTCTCTTGAGTCTGGATAGCCGCCATTGATCTGGCTGAGATGGTGTGGCTACTCTCTTTGTCTTGCGTTTAATTTAAAGTACAGATTTCCTCATATACAACAATATATTGATCGAGGATTGGCAAAAATTTTATGAATTTTATTCAAATAAGGAAGTTAGACTCCTAACTGCAAAAGATGAGCCTGTCAGCGACGTGGAATCCTATCCGTGCAACTCCTGAGCTAACGTCTTAAATAGGATGCAGATTATAATTAATTATGGTGGAGAATCTTATATGGGAAAATATCTAGTAATATTAATCTTGGTCGCCATCTCGATCGGAACTGGACTAGCAGCAAATGCGGATATTGGTGATGTGGATGCTCTTAAACAAGCCTTGGAACAGGACGGATTCACTGTGCAGCAAGGTGGGATAGGTTTTTTTGATGCAATAAGGGTATACAATTTAGGGTTGCTGCCTTGTGCACTTGGAAATAATCCCTCAACAAAATACTTGACATATTTTGTTCCACCGGCTCCAGATCACAAGGTACCTGAGCTGTTTGCAAAGATCGCAACTTCGCTTGCAATCAGCAAAAATACATCAGCATTCTGGAATCTCGGCCAAGATGAGGCTATTGTTTTCGTAGGGCGAACTCCGCCTGAGTGCAAATACTTCTGCTATGATGCAGAAATGCTGTTTACCGCATTCCGAAATGAGACCAGATGGATCTGGACCTGCCTGGGCGACCCATTGAATAATTTAGTCATTAAAACTGCAGGAACGCCTGATGGACTGCCCGGAAATCCATTCAATCAAACCACGGTGATAATTGCCACAGCCGATAAGGGCATCGATCGACGTATCAGAGCTGCTGCTCAATCTGTCGGATATCCTGATAATATAACCAATACTCAAGTGATCCCCTCGACTATGCTGAACATGGGCCTGGAGAATAGTTCCGATACATTTACTCTATTCATCCGTCCGGCGCTATTCCAGGATCAGCAAGCGGGCGAAGCCTACATTAATAGAGTACCTGCGACTATCCTCAGGATTACACCCAATGTATCTGAACAATTGGATCCGTTTAATGTGACAGAGCTAAGAGTGCGTGGAACGGGAACAACCGAGTTTAGTCTATTGGATGATCTTAATAAATTACGGCAAACTATCCTTACTAAATACAGCTCATTGAATGCCACAGAGCTTCCAACTAGCAGGTGGTTCACAGAACAGTATACCGGTCTTCAAACGGGAATTAATACCTGGGGTCCTAACAACGATTGCTGCTATCTATGGACTGCGAATCAACCTGTCACTTCGCCGATGCCGCCTTTCAGCAGTCTGTTACCGTACTATAATTTCTCACGAAATCCGCCAATCACTCTTGGCAATGATTCCAATGAGTTCATTATTGTCTACGGAGTTAACCATGTAGCCACAGGAAAGTGCTCTTACTTGAATTTCGCTCCCTATGGCGCAGATATTTGGAACGGAGTTGGAGCAGTTCATGATCCAGAACTCGCCGGAACTGCCGAGGAGTACCTTCCTGATAATCCCAATGCGAAATATCTTTACGTCTACAAGATCGCCAGGAACTGTGAAGGTGATCCTCACTGCTATGAGCTTCCTTACGGTCCAGGAGGCTATGGAATTGGGACGAATCAGCCGCTCTACATTGCTTGGAGGCTATACCTGGAAAAAGCTACTAGGATTGGTCCTGCTTACTCAGAGATCGTGTACGACAGAGCCATAAAGTTCGATCCGAAACAATAGGAAAGAGGAAAAAGAAATGGGATATTGAAGCCTACCCCACCACTTTTTTAATATGCAATAAGAAACCACCGGAGAAGAGCAAATCATGGAGAGATGGAGCTATGGGCTTGGCCAGTTTTCAAGCCCTAACACTCCGACTTATTGTCTCCCTCCTTTTTGGCTTTCTATTTTGGCTTATTTCTTCGTTATAGCCGTGTAACCGATAAGTAATGAATCCAATAGGGGGGAAATATCCAAGGTATTATGGCCAATAATCAGTTGCTCGGCTATGGCATTTTCGGCTTCGACCCTTATGTATTCCGATCCTCCAAGAGGCATGGTAGGGAGAAATGGGGCATAAGAAAAGGGTCACATTCGTAGATATGCTGAGTATGAAACCATTGCATGATCCGCCTCCGTTTGCTCATGATTCAGACTCAAACAAAGTTTTTTATTAGATGGTATAAAGATAATAATCATGGCAAATCGATGGTAAGGAGGATTCTGGTATATGAAACACTATATGTTATTTGGATTTGTGTTGGTCCTGTTAATTGGAACTGGCATTGGAACTGACCTCGCACTGAATCCGACAATTGGTGACGTAAATGCGTTTAAGCAAGCCTTAGAAAAGGATGGATTTACGGTACAGCAAGGCACTGTAGGTTTCTTTGATGTCATCAAGTTATATGACTTGGGAGTGCTCCCTAATGCATTAGGAAACAATCCCAGTACAAGATATCTGTCCTATTTTGTTCCACCGGCACCCGGCCAGAAGGTGCCTGAAGAGATTGCAAAAATTGCTGAAACACTTGGAATAAAACTGAACGCAGCTGCTTTCTGGAATCTTGGTCCTGATGAAGCCGTTGTATTCGTGGGAAGGACACCCCCTGAATGTAGATACTTCAGCTTTGATCTGCAACTAGTGGAAAGGACGTATGGAAATGAGGGCCGATGGATTTTCTCCAACATAGGCGACACAGTGAATAATCTAGTTATCAATACTGAAGGAACGCCGAATGAAAATGCGGGAGATCCCTTCAATCAAACCACGGTAATAGTCGCCACTGCCGACAGAGGCATTGATCAACGCATCAGAGCTGATGCATTATCTGCAGGATATTCAGACAACATATTTAACACTCTGATGCTTCCATCGTCAATGCTGAAATTGGGGATAGAAAATAGCTCAGACACATTCCTCATCGGCATACGTCCAGCTTTCTACAAAGACAACCAAGCAGGTGATATCTACCTCAATAACACACCTGCGATTGTTTTCCGGGTTACTCCCAACCAAACTATAAAACCGGATCCCTATGATTACCCAAAGCTAAGGGTCCGTGGAACTGGAACAACAGAGTTTGACCTCGTCGACGATCTAGAACAGCTAAAGAAGGCGATTCACAACAAATATAGCAATTTGAATGCTACAGAACTTCCAACAAGCATGACAGTTCCAATAGATGGAATTCAGAGGGGAATCGATGCCCTGGGGCCAGACAACGATGCATGTTACCTATGGACATCAAACCTGACTCCCTTTTCGCCGACTCCTCCATTCCCCGATCTCTCGAAGTACTATGATTTCCAGCCGCATCCTACAGTGACTCTGGGCAACGATACAAATGAGTTCATAATTATCTACGGTGTCAACCACATAGCCACAGGAAAAGCAGCATACTCAAGCGCTACCATATACGGAGCGGCTGGCTGGAATGGCGTTGGAGCCATCCACGATGCGAGCTTCAATGGAACTGCTCAGGAGTATCTCCCTGACAATCCTAACGCGAAATACCTCTATGTCTACAAGATTGCCAGGAATTGCAGTGGCGATCCAAATTGCTTTGTGGTTCCCACCGGTCCTGGAGCCTACGGCATTGCTCCGAATCAGCCCCTTATGATTTTCTGGAGAGCCTACCTGGAAAATGCTACCAAGACGGGGCCGTCGTATTCAGAGATCGTGTACGACCGAGCCATAAAGTTCGATCCAAAAGAATAGGAAAAGAAATCACTGGGATAGAAATCCCGGTTTTAATCTTTTTTAGCAGGATGCTTCTCCCAAGTGGCGCCCTTCCCCGGCAAAGATTAAGACCTGACAGGCCCTACCAGTCCACAGATGCCCGACCACCATTTTATGCGAGCAATGATCCTGGACCGGCCAGGCGAGAAGCTGAAGCTCAAGCACATCCCCGTCCCCGCGCCCGGACCGGATCAGCTTCTCATCAAGGTGCACGCCTGCGGAGTCTGCCGCACCGACCTTCATATCCTGGACGGCGAGCTTGCCGGCCCCAAGCTGCCCCTCATCCCCGGCCATGAGATCGTG
>JAQVZT010000029.1 GCA_028708055.1 Methanothrix sp. | reverse complement strand
GATTTCTCAAGGTCTTTTTAAAATGGCTGGCCGTTGCTTCCTCGATGATTTCAGAAACCGCCTTCTTGCCCGTCCGGCTGGCCCGGCCTCCCACAACCACGGAAGGGGGCTTCAGAATAGCGCCTCCGGAGAAGCGGGGCGCACTCCTGCCGGCGATGATCAGGACCTTGTCCACATTGTGATGCAGGATACCGCCGAACTCATCCAAATAGTTCCTGCAGAGCGATCTGGATATGGCCTCAGATATGCCATCTGCAAGGGTGTCCGGGTGCCCCAGGCACTTTCTCTCTACAACCTCGAAAGCAAGCGGATTATGCTGAACTAAAGTGATCATAAAAACCCCAACATATAATTGGCTGCTTATGATTAATACTTTTCTGAAGGCTAAAATTTTTGCGGCCTATTGCCTCATGCATGAATTTATAAGCTTGAAAAACGCAGTGCTTTATCGTATGAGTGAAACATCGGCCATTTCCGGTCAAGAGACCATGCAGGAATCCGTTTTAAAGAGGATTAGCGCTCTGCAGTCTGACAACAAGAGCCTAGCCGAGGAGCTGGAGACCACCAGAATGGAGAGGGAAGAGGTAAGAGCAAAGCTCTTCGAGTCCCTCATTGCTAATAAGAAGTATCTGCGAGAGGTTGAGCGGCTGAAGAAGGAGAATATCCTTCTCAAGAGGATGCCGCTGTTCCTGGCAACGGTCGTAGAAGTTGGCTCAGACTATGTCCTGCTCAGGCAGCATGGCAATAATCAGGAGTTCATCACCACCGTTCCGCCGGAGCTGATGGAGAAGATCCAGGCCAACTCGCGTGTGGCCATAAACAATTCTCTGACCATCGTCCGAGTCCTGGACCGTTCTGTGGATGTCCGGGCCAAGGTGATGGAGCTCATAGAGGCTCCTGATGTGTCCTATGAGCAGGTGGGAGGTCTGGAAAGCCAGATTCAGGAGATCAAGGAGACTGTGGAGCTGCCGCTCACCAATCCCGCGATCTTCAAGGATATCGGCATAGAGCCGCCCAGGGGAGTCCTGCTCTACGGTCTGCCGGGAACTGGCAAGACGATGATCGCAAAAGCAGTAGCTCACGAATCCAAAGCCACCTTCATCCATATGTCCGGTTCAGAGCTGGTTCATAAGTTCATCGGAGAGGGCGCGCAGCTTGTTCGCGATATCTTCCAGATGGCACGGGAGAAGGCCCCGAGCATCATATTCATCGATGAGATTGATGCTGTGGGAAGCATCCGAACCCATGACGGGACCACGGGAAGCGCCGAGGTAAACCGCACCATGATGCAGCTTCTGGCCGAGATGGATGGGTTCAGAACCAGGGGAGACATAAAGATCATCGCCGCTACGAATAGAATCGATATTCTGGATCCTGCGCTGCTCAGGCCGGGCCGGTTTGACAGAATCATAGAGATTCCCATGCCATCCGCAGCCGGACGGCTCAAGATCCTGGAGATTCATTCCCGGAAGATGAAGAAGGACGAAGATGTGGATCTGATGGAGATCGTCAAGGAGACCGAGGAAGCGAGCGGCGCTGACCTGCACGCCATAGTGGTTGAGGCGGGCATGAATGCTCTGCGCGCAGGCGCGTCTTCGGTCAAGAGGAGCGATTTCGAGGCGGCAATCAGAAAGGTCCTCGGGGATGAGATCGAGGGATCGGAAGAAGCTCTGCGGATGTTCTCTTAAGCGGCAGTGGCATTAAGCCGCACTTTTTTTATTTGATCCTGGCATTTCCAGCCTGCCCGCCGGATCTTGTGTATCTTGCTTGTCCTGCTTATCCTGTGTATTCTGCGTATCTTCTGTATCTTGTGTGCTGCCTGACGGCATTAGCTGGATGGCATTTACATCTACGATCTAAGATTTCGTTAGCGGGATTGATTGTCTCTTTCATCTTCTGCCGGCAAGCCTGCGGGTAGATGGTGCCCCCATGGGTGAGGCGCATGCAGCTCCGGGCGGGCATGCTAATAGGATTCAGGTAGTTGGCCAAACCGGCATGGCGCAATCTCTTGACCGTCCGATGAAGTCGCGAAGGTTCATGAATTCAGGATGAAACGATAAATGAATGCCCAAAGGATGATAGATGGTTTTTGAGTAAACTATAAGTATGGATAATTCGAACCCAAAAATGGAGTGATATCGTGAATATCGGTTTATTAACTAGATTATCACTATTTGCAGCAGTAGTTGCTTTAATGATTAATATTGCGTCTTCAGCTCAATTTGTCGTATATGTGTATGATATGGATACAAATCAACCTGCTTCGGATGCACGTGTCTCCGTAGGAGCATCTTCTCTTAACTGGGATGGTTTTACGAATGAATCCGGCATATGCGTTTTTGATATCCCAAGCAATCTTGGGACAATGGTTGCCGTTGCAGGTAAAGATCAGGTCGGATATGCAGTTTGGAAAGGTGAATTTACTCCCTATATAAGATTGGGATTAGGTGTATGGTGACTTATTTGAATATATTTTTAATTTATAGTTTTAATGCTTGATATGCATGATGATGGCAGTCCAAGGCAGTCCACTATTTTAGGTCGTGCAGTGGAATAACTTGGGTGGGATTTTGCATCTATTTCCTGAGATCAAATCAAGAGCTTAGACCTTACACAGCACCATACAAATATTTCTATTCTAAAAATGTTACTCCATTACAGAACTTAGGGGCGTAGACCGGATTTAGCCTCATACCAGCCCATTGGAATCGGTCTTGATCAGCCATAGATCTGTATCGGTTGACTCGAAGGAATTTGTCTTTCCAGTAATGATATACCCACCATCTGAGGTCTGTCGGACTGAATTACCTTGTTCAACATTTGATCCGCCAAATGTCCTGTCCCAGATCTTGTTACCAGTTGAATCAGTCTTGATAAGCCATATATCCAAATTACCTGCTCCGAAGGATTCTGTATTACCCATGCTTTCTGTATTACTCATGCTGCCCAAAATGACATACCCGCCATCTGAGGTCTGTTGGACTGAACTACCGACATCGTCATTTGTCCCGCCAAATGTCCTGTCCCAGATCTTGTTACCGTCTGAATCGGTTTTAATCAGCCATGCATCATCCATCCCTGCTCCGAAGGAATTTGTCTTGCCAGTGATGATGAAGCCATTATCCGAGGTCTGTTGGACGGACCAACCTAAATCATAGTTTGCTCCCCCAAATGTTCTGTCCCAGATCTTGTTACCATTTGCATCGGTCTTTATAAGCCATAGATCAAAATTACCTTCTCCGAATGAATCGGTCTTGCCAGTTACGATGTACCCACCATCTGAGGTCTGTTGGACTGAATTACCTTGTTCGAAATTTGCACCCCCAAATGTCTTATCCCAGATCTTGTTACCGTTTGAATCGGTCTTGATTAACCATAGATCTGTATTGATTGGCTCGAAGGAATTTGTCTGGCCAATAATGATATACCCACCATCTGAAGTTTGTTGGACTGAATTACCCTGATCGACAAATCTCCCGCCAAATGTCCTGTCCCAGATCTTGTTACCATTTGCATCGGTCTTTATAAGCCATATATCCAAATTACCTTCTCCGAATGATTCGGTATTGCCAGTAATGATATACCCGCCATCTGAGGTCTGTTGGACTGAACTACCGACATCGTCATTTGTCCCGCCAAATGTCCTGTCCCAGATCTTGTTACCGTCTGAATCGGTTTTAATCAGCCATGCATCATCCATCCCTGCTCCGAATGAATCGGTCTTGCCAGTGACGATGTATCCACCATCTGAGGTCTGTTGAACTGAATTACCTTGTTCGTATTTTGCCCCACTATAGGTCACATTCCATGATATAGCATGAACTTGCATAGGTTGGTCTAGTGTGGCTACTTGTGATTCATTTGGAGATATAATTTCGCTCTCTTTTGCTGTATTCGGCTTTCTGATTTCAGGCGAAGTCAGATTGAAACTAACAGATAGACTATCATCAAATCGATTTTTGAGAGCATGTTTCCCATCTCTCACCTGGACTTCAATTTGGTTATCACCGATATAGGTATCATTCGTTTTCCATTTCCACGATTTTTCCTTAATCCAGCCAGTTATAGGATTGTCATTTAGAAAGAACCTATAGAATATCTGATCGTTATCTGGATCTTTAGCCTCAGCCAGCCATGTTAGGGGCGTTCCTGATACTTGAGGACTCTCTTTTTCAGGAATCAGACTGATTAGCTTAGGAGGTTTATTTGATTTTTCAGGGAGATTCAACTGAGTTTTTCCAAATGTGTCCCGGATGCATATTACATAGTGATTGTCTCCAGGATAGAATGGCCCACCCGGGTGAGCATTTCCATTTTCATCCAATCCCCAGTCTAGGTTCAACCAGACCTCTTTGGTATCAGTATCAATATGGGTGAAGATCTTATCTGTTTCGTATTCTTGTTTTAGCCAGTTGATAATGTCTTCCACATGATTGCCTGCGGCATTAAGCTGACCGATATAGGCTTCAGAATAGGCATGTCCTCCGGTGCTATTATTTCGAGCTAGGATAATTCTGGTCGTCCCTCCAGCTGCTTCTACCAGCGAGGCCATGAGAATAGCAAAATCATCACAATCCCCTACTCCCACACATTTATTTATTCTGCCGAGTTTCAAGGAATCCGAAGCACTCTTGAAATAGTCGACGCCTCTAGGATCCCTCAAATAGTGCCAATTCTCTTTTAAATGATTGTAAATTGCAGCGACCTGATCTATGGTATAATCTCCTGAATACTTCCCTGCTGCTAATCCAACTTCATCTATGATTGCGGGATTATCTGCCTCTATCTTGGAGTCTAGCATCTTTTTAATATCCGCTGTCTTTTTCTCGATGGACCTGGCGGGAGTATTGGTGCCACCTGTAATTGGAAAGCTTATGGTATCATTTACTTGCGGGATGGACGCTAAAGGCACTCCGATGAGATCCTGGGAAGAAGCAAATAGCGTTTGGATCTGAACCGAAGTAAATTCGGCTGCGCTTGTAGTTTTATCGCTAAAAACGAAAGGCACATCTTCTGCAGCACATGATCCAATAAGAAGAACTATGCAGAGCCATCGCGAGCAAGGAAACATTATGACCATCCTGCAATTATAACTATATGTACTTTACAGAGTACGGACTAAAAGTGCAGAGGCCTAAAAGCTTTGCATTTATACTCAAGCACTTCAAAGCGGCATGGTCAAGGGCAGAAAGGACAAAGTTTTAAAGCTGACCGCTGCCATGGCAACTACATAATCCAAGGAAAAAACAATAGCATCAGCTTCAAAATAATTTGCTGAACATGTGAAGGTCAGTAATCCGCACAGTAGATCGTGTCCGGGGACACTGGATGAAAAATAAGGTGCCAATGACGCCAAAAATTTCGGGCGCCCAAAGAGAGTTTTGGCGAGTCAGATGTGAAGCAAATCTCGAAATTCACAAAGAATAAAATTCCGGAGCAAGGCATATTGGGAAGATAGTCGAGCAAAGATATGGCAGATTAAACTTTCCTGAGCAGGATCGATTGCCTCTTTCACCTTCAGCCGGCAAGCCTGCGGGTAGATGGTGCCCCCCATGGGTGAGCCGCATGCAGCTCCGAGCGGGCATGCTAATGGGACAATGATAGTTGGCTAAACAGTTGGCTAAACAGTTGGCTAAACAGTTAGCCAAACCGGCACGGCACAATCGTTTGACCGCTCGGTGAGGTCGCAAAGTCTCATGCATTCAGAATGAGAAGGTTAATGAATGCCAAAAGGATAATAGCAGTCAATGAGCAAGAAGGACTCTCTGCCTGCATTTCATCTTCTGGCCAAGCCCACCGGCGCTCTGTGCAATCTGGGCTGCAAGTACTGCTTTTTTCTCTCCAAGAAGAACCTCTATCCGGAGAGCAGCTTCAGAATGTCGGATGAGCTTTTGGAAACCTACATCCGCCAGTACATCGGGGCTCAGAAGTCACCGCAGGCTACGGTCGCCTGGCAGGGCGGAGAGCCGACGCTGATGGGGCTTGATTTCTTCAGGCGATCGATTCAGTACGAGCAGAAATACAGCCGGCCGAATATGACCATTCTGAACACCATGCAGACCAACGGGACCCTTCTTGACGACGAATGGTGCAGATTCTTCCATGACAACAACTTTCTCATCGGCCTGAGCCTGGACGGTCCGAGAGAGCTTCATGATGCCTACCGGGTTGATAAATCCGGCAATCCGACCTTTGACCGGGTGATGAAGGCCGCCCGACTGCTGCGAAAACATAAGGTGGAATACAATATCCTGACCACGGTTCACGCCGCCAATGGCGACCATCCCCTGGAGGTTTACCGCTTCCTCAGAGATGAGGTCAAAGCGAGCTTCATCCAGTTCATACCCATTGTGGAAAGAGACAATGATACCGGCTTTCAGGAGGGCGATACTGTCACGGATCGTTCCGTCAAAGCCGACCAGTATGGCCGTTTCCTGATCTGCATCTTCGACGAGTGGGTGAAAAGAGACGTGGGCAAGGTCTATGTGCAGATCTTCGATGTGGCTTTGGCCGCATGGTCGGGAGCCCATCCCGGCATCTGCGCCTTCTCGCAGACCTGTGGAACCGCATTGGCAATGGAACACAATGGCGATATGTACTCCTGCGATCACTTTGTGGAGCCCAAGTATCTCCTGGGCAATATCTGCGAGAAGAAGATGGCCCTTCTGGCCAGCTCGAAAAAGCAGCTCAAGTTCGGATTGGACAAGCACGATACCCTGCCCGGATACTGCCGCAGGTGCGAAGTTCTCTTCGCCTGCAACGGCGAATGCCCCAAGAATCGTTTTATCAATACCCCGGACGGGGAAGAGGGCCTCAATTATCTCTGTGAGGGCTACAGGGGCTTTTTCAGGCACATCGATGGAGCGATGCGGTTTATGGCCCACGAACTACGCCAGGGCCGGGCCCCGGCTAATATTATGAACTACATGAAAGACGGCAGAATCTCCCATATGGTCATGAAACCGGGCAGAAACGATCCCTGCCCCTGCGGAAGCGGTCTAAAGTACAAGAAGTGCCACGGCAGAGCAGCATAGATTCGTATTGGAAAAATGAGAAGCTCAAGCAGCCACAATCGACTGCTCGCCTTCTTTCAGTTTCTCACTTTTGTGATTATTTTTAAATTTCCCTCCGATCAGATTCCTTTGAGATTCTCTTCCAGATAGCTGAACAGGCGGTGCAGATAGTATTCCTCGTAGCTGAGGTCGTGGTTTCTATTTGTCATGACAAGAAGGTCAAAGGGCCGATCCGCATCAATAAACGCATTCACTAGCTGCATCGTCATGCAGGGATTGACATTGTCATCCACATCCCCGGTGATGAGCAGCAGCTTGCCGGCGAGGTTTGCGGCTTTCCTGGAGGTTATCTGCTCGCCATAATCGGACAGGTTCAGTCCCTCATACTTTTCTCCCCAGTAAGCACCGTAAAACCGGCTGTCGTAGTCCCCACCCGAGGCTACGCCCACCCTGTAGAATTGCGGATAGGTGAGAAGAGCCTGGGCGGTCATGAATCCTCCTGCTGAGTGGCCGAACATCCCCACCCGGCTCAGGTCCATGTAAGGCCGCTCCTGCGCCAGCTGCTTGATTGCATTGATGTGCTCGGGCAGACCCCCGGCATCGCCCAGATGGCCGTAGGCGGCATCATGGAATTGCTTGGACCTGTAGGGCGTACCGGGACCGTCTAAGGTGACGACCACAAACCCCAGCTCTGCCACCGCCTGAGCCCTCCAGAAGACCTTGCTTGTGAAGGATAGATCGCAGGGAAACGATTTTATCGTGACGAGAGTCCAGGGCCCGGGATAGACCGTCTCCACAACAGGATACTTCCGGGAGGCGTTGAAGCTCGTCGGCTTGATGATCAGCCCATAAAGATCCGTCCTGCCGTCCAGCGCCTTCACCTGAAATCTCTCCGGAGGCATCCAGCCCATACCCGTGATGTTCTCAATATCCCCTTTTTCCAAATCCAGGACCACAGTCCCGTTCAGATCTCTAACAACCGAAACAGGAGGCTCGTCCACCCGTGAGTAGGTGTCTATGAAGGCCGTGCCTTCGGGATCGACTTCTATTTCATGGTCGGCGTCTTGCTTGGTGAGAAGCTGCAAATCGCCGCCGCTGAGATTGCATCTGTACAGATGACGGTAATAGGGGTCTCGGCCCGGCTCTCTGCCCCCTGCCGTGAAATAGACCATAGAGCTATTCTCGTCCACAAGCACGAGTTCTCTCACCGCCCAGTCGCCGGAGGTTATGGGGCTGATTTGCCTGCCGTCTTTTCCATAGAGATACAGATGGCCATAGCCGCTCTTCTCTGAGAACCAAATAACGCTTCCGTTCTTCAGTACCCAGACATTGGGAGAGCTGGCATAATCCAGGTTGGCCTCAACGTAGGTTCCGCCATTCTCCTCAAGGATTTTCTCTGTTGCGCCGCTCTCCGGATCGGTCTTGAGGAGAAGCAGAGCTTTCTCTCCCCTCTGGACATAGAGCGAATAGAGGGCCCTCCCGTCTTCGCTCCACCATTGCAGCACATCTTCGTCCGTGTCCATCAGAGATACTTCAGGCTGAGCCTGGAAGGAAACGGGGATAATCTCTCTCTTGAGAACATCCGCTACTGCCGGCTCATACTCGGGAATGCTATCATCCAAGGGCAGAGCAAACCTGTAGGTCCAGAGCGTTGGCCGGGAGGGCCGGGAGCCGTTGTCTGGAGAGTATTGGAGAAGATACATCGGGGTTACATTTCTCTGGTCCATTTTGTATGTGGCAATCCTTCTGGAGTCTGGCGACCAGACCAGGTAGGGTGCTGCCTTTTCATCGAGCCGGACCAGGCTCACAGGATGGCTGACGGTATCAGAGCGTTCTGCATAGGCATAATCCACGGTTCCATCTACGGTCAGAGGATATTTCTCCCCAGTTTCAGTATCTCTGATCCAGAGGTTGTGGTCACTGACAAATGCCGCGAGCCTGCTGTCTGGAGAGAGTATCTCACCCGGCTCTGCCTCTGCTTCTGCCCAGCTCCCTGCGGGCGCATCCTCCACCTGACCGCTGCTCAGGTTGAACTGCATCGTTTTGTTAAAAGCAGAAAATTCTATCTCATTGCTTTCCGGGTGAATGGTGATCTCATCGAATGGAAGGTGAGCGGGATCAACCATCTCCCCTGTGGACAGGGATAAGGACCGGGCGAGCTGTGAATGGTTAAATGCCGGCCCTTTGGTATAGTTCTCTAAGTCTACGAGCATGAACTCCTGGCCGAACCTGCCATTATTCAGATACCAAAATGAGTGCATTCCGGCTATCCAGTGCGGATCTATGCTCATATTGAACATGCAGCCGGTTGCATTTGCCGGCGTAAACCGTTCTGCATTGCCATAATGGAAATTATAGCCGCTTGCCGATGAATTGGCCGGCCCAGCGGCGTCATTTGCTGAGCCGGAAATGGCCAGGAGGCATGCGGTCAGAAGAATCGAGCCAAGAAAGACGGCAGAGTTTATGCGGGGAAAATCATTATTCATCCGGTCACCTGACTTCAAGATTCGCGTTTTCTGTATTTAATCTCACGTCCTCGCTCAACGAAACACAAACCGTTGATTATCAAGGCTATTATTATTTCAGAATGGCTCAGCTTGCATTCGGAGTCTTAGGAATCAAAAGACTGTGGCTTCTTTCATCAGCAGAAGGACTTCCTCCTCGGCTATACCCCCAGCGACCAAGCCAGGTAGATCCGGGCAGTATGCGGAGTAATTTTCTCCTCGGAATTCAATTCTAATGGTATATTTCATCATCTCTGAATCTTCATTAGGCCCGCTTGCTATAAGCGACAATCTTCAGAGATACATCCTTCGAATTAGTTGAATTAAATCGCAAACTACTTAAAAATAGGCCCTAATATAACATTGGCAGATCAATATAACTCGAAGTAAAGAAAACGTTAACAATCGGCTGTCTTTGCACAAAAAAGATGCTCAGGGCTTGATATCAAAAAGCAATTTCAAGGAGATACATGACTGAAGGAGAAAGCGTCAGGCTGAAGGTTTCCGAAGCCACTCAGGGCGATGTAGGAAAAGGCATAGTCAGGATTGGCGAAGATTTCCTGGAGAAAATAGGCGCCCGTCCCCTGGATGTAGTGGAGCTGTCCGGTTCAAGGCTGACGGCAGCCCTGGCCGTCAGTGCCTATACCCAGGATCAGGGCATGGACATGATCAGGATGGACGGCCTGATCAGATCCAATTCCGGAACGAGCATAGGCCAGTATGTGGAGGTCAAGAAGGCAGTCTGGAGCGAGGCCAAGCACGTAACACTTGCTCCGGTCACGCAGGGAATGCAGATCTTTGCTCCGGGTGACGTTCTCACAAAGGTATTCAATGGCCGGCCGCTGACAAAGGGAGATGTCATCTCAACCACCAGCGTCAGAAAGCCGCCCACCGACTCCATGGGCCGGGAGACAATGTTCGAGGAAATATTCCGCGGCTTTTTGGGGGCTCAGGCCTTCGGTCTGGGCGAGATCAAGCTGAGGGTGATCTCCACCAGCCCGGGGGGAATAGTCAAGATCACTGAGGGAACCGAGATTGAGCTTCTGCCTCAGGCGGTAGAGACGCCGCAGCGCTCTGTGCCATCTGTGGTCTACGAGGATGTCGGAGGCCTCAAGCCGGTGATAACCAAGGTGCGGGAGATGATTGAGCTGCCACTCAAGCATCCCGAGCTATTTGACCGGCTGGGTATCGACCCGCCCAAAGGCGTTCTCTTGCACGGGCCACCCGGCACGGGGAAGACGATGCTAGCCAAAGCGGTGGCCAATGAGAGCGATGCCTACTTCATCAGCGTCAACGGCCCGGAGATAATGTCCAAGTACTACGGAGAGAGCGAAAAGGCATTGAGGGACATCTTCGAAGAGGCAGAGAAGAACACCCCGGCCATAATCTTCCTTGATGAACTGGACTCCATAGCGCCCAAGCGCGGCGATGTAACCGGCGAGGTGGAAAGAAGGGTTGTAGCTCAGCTTCTGTCCCTGATGGACGGCTTGAAGGAGAGAAAGAACGTAATAGTAATCGGCTCCACCAACCGGCCCGAGGCTCTTGATGTGGCCCTTCGCCGACCGGGAAGGTTTGACCGGGAGATTGAGCTAGGCGTTCCTGATATGGACGGGCGCATGGAGATCTTCCAGATTCACACTCGTGGCATGCCTTTGCACGAGGATGTTATCCTGGAGGACTTTGCCAAGAGAACCTACGGCTTTGTTGGTGCAGATATCTCGGCTGTGGCCAGGGAGGCGGCCATGAATGCTCTGCGGCGCATTCTTCCTGAGATCGACCTGGATGAGCCAACCATTCCCAAAGAGATTCTTGACCGGCTGATTGTGCAGAAGGACGACTTTGAGGCTGCGATGAGAGAGGTCTCTCCTTCCGCCATGAGAGAGATTTTAGTTGAGGTTCCAAATGTGAGCTGGCAGGACATCGGCGGGCTGGAGGATGTCAAGCAGCTTCTGGTGGAGGCGGTGGAGTGGCCGCTGCGAAACGCTGCGAGCTACCGACGCCTCGGAATTGATGCCCCCAAGGGAATTCTGCTCTACGGGCCGCCGGGCACAGGCAAGACCATGCTCGCTAAAGCGGTGGCCAATGAGAGCGAGGCCAACTTCATAACCGTCAAGGGATCGGCTCTGCTCTCCAAGTGGTATGGAGAGAGCGAGAAGAGGGTGGAAGAGATCTTCAGAAAGGCCAGGCAGGTAGCGCCATCGATAATCTTCCTGGATGAGCTTGATGCCCTGGTTCCCATGCGGGGCGGCGGAGGCGCAGGAGAGCCCCATGTCACCGAGAGGGTTGTAAACCAGCTTCTCAGCGAAATGGACGGCCTGGAGGAGCTGCACGGAGTGGTTGTAATTGGAGCCACTAACAGGCCGGATATCATCGATCCGGCGCTCTTGAGGCCTGGGCGGTTTGATGAGCTGATCCTGGCTCCGGTACCGGACAGGCAGTCCCGCAGGAAGATCTTCGATGTGCATCTCAAGAAAGCGCCCCTGGCAGAGGACATCAACATCGATGACATGGTTGATCTGACTGACCAGTACACAGGTGCAGACATCGCCGCAGTGGTGCGCAAAGCTGGTCGCCTGGCTCTGCGGGAGGACATGGGAGCAGAGAAGATCGGCCAGAAGCATTTCCTAGCGGCATTGCAGGAGATTGGGCCCTCGGTCACGGCTGAGACCATGAAGTATTACTCCAAGATGGCAGGGGAACTGCGCAAGAAAGCCTCCCGAGAGGTGGAGCGCGGGGAGATGTACGCCTGAGGGTAAAGGGCTCTCAGGATACTAATTTTTCCCCAGAATTAGCATAAAAACAAAAAAAGCAATTATTCCGAAACACAGCGCTAGAGTTCTTCTATCTTCTGTACGCCCATTTTTTTGACCTTTGGCTTCCAGATCTTATCCGGCATCCAGGCGGGCGCCCCTTTGGGCTTAGCTACCTGGACCCTTTCTCCGGAGAATATGTGAACCTTCTTTGTGCCCCTCTCCCTGAGCCTTATATCCGTTATGCCTCTGTTGGCCGCTTTCAGGGCGGCTTGTCTGGGCTGCTTTCCCGTAAAAACCCCAATCTCATTGCCCTTCGCATCCCTGAGGGCAAAATTCCTTGTCTCAGCCATTAAATTCCCTCCGTGCTTCCCGTTCTGACAGATGATATTCGAATTATTGTTATACTGAATACCATTATATTAATTTTATCTAGATGACAAGCAACTATCCCTGAATTTTGCCTCAAAATTGCCAAAAACGCCTGAATTGGAGCACAAAAACCCGTCGAAACTCTCTGCATGCGCAGAATCTGTCCCGGCCAAAGGATATATCCATTATTTTATGCCCTGTGCCATCAATATAAAATTATTAAAATAAAACGAAAAGAAAAGCATAATATAAATAATAGGGATCAGGAATCCAATCCCCTGAGATCGCTCAGGGATCTCTAAAAGACCACAGTCCATCCTTCTTTTGCAGCATCCTTCGCGGTGTAGCTGACGCCATGGACCTTCAGCCCTTTGTTGTCCAGCAGGGTTATGATTCCTCCATCGTTAGGAAGCTCAATTGCCGTACCGGAAACGGAAAACGTCATGGTCTGCCCCGCCTTCAGAATTCCGGACAGCGGCGCTTTTTTCTTCGCGCTGTCTGCCAGACTCCAGCCTTTGAGGTCTATGGGCTGGGATGTGATGTTAATTATGGTGATGCTCTCCAGTCCCCTGTCGGGACCAATGGGATTGACCAGGGCAGCCAGTATGCGCACCCGCCCATCTGCGGCCGGCATATCGCAGGCTTCGGATATTCTGTGGCCGGTAATATCATCAGTATGCAAACACTGGGACTGGAAAACCGTGAACATGGCTACCCATCGGTTCTCATCCGGATAATGAAATATCAGTCCTCCGTCCTGCCAGGGACCATCGTCCTTTTTCCATGCCGGGGCATTGCCCTGATTCATGTGGATATCGTGGATGCCGTTGCCGGGCAGGAAGCCAAAGAACTCATCTGATTTGTCCTTCTCTGGCCCCCATCTCTGGCCAAAGGCATAGATCATGCTCGACGGCATGTCCATGCTTCTTTTTACATATTTTTGCACAAGTTCGTTCAGGTCGTTGTCCGGGCCAGGAACGTCGAACGGCAGAAGCCTCATCCTGGAGGTGTCGAACATGTTTCCCCGGATGAAGTCCAGGGCCACGCCTCCGGCTTTGCTTTCCAACTCCTTGAAGCCCCTCGGTAGCTGCTGAAGGTATTTCAATAGTGGATGATCGAAGTTGTCATCCACGTAATAGAGCAGAGTCGATGGCTCGACCTGGGATTTGACATTGAAGGCGACGCGGAACTTCTCCTGATTGCTGACCAGAATATTGAAATGGGGGCTCTTGCCCTGCCCCTCTATATCATCTTTGGCCTTTCCTTTCAGAACGCCGTAATTACCGATGGGTATAATGGTCACCTGCCGAACGCAAAACGCCTCTTTATTCTTCTTCCAGCCGACAGTACTGGCAACTATGGTGCCATATGGGTTCGGCCTCTATCTGAACGGGATTCTCGCTGTCGTATCGACCCTCTGTCATCCTCCGGATGAATTCATGGACCTGCTCCGCGGACATTCCAACAGGCTTAATTCTTCCCACCTCTCGGCCTATCACACCGTGGTGGCCCTGTGTCTTGTCGACGGTCATGACGGCATACTCCGGATGGTCCTCGCTGTCTCCGTCACCCAGGTAGAGAAGATTCCCATAATAGAAGCCGTAGCAAATCGGCCACTTATGGTTGATCATAGCCTCTACCAGATCGTCTTCGCTCTCCAGTTCCTTGAAGGAAAACACGCGCTCGGGATGAATCATGATTTTCACCAGCCTGAATATTGATGATCTCTCTTCTTTCATTAATAGTTTCTCTATTCCCCTGGCAGAGAATATTTATCTTTATCCGGCCAATATCGCCATATCGATCATCTTCGGGCGTATAATCTTCGGCGGATCGATCTTTGGCCATAATCTCAGGCCACAATCTCAGGCGGCATATGCCTTCAATATTCCGGAAAAAATAAAAAAATGAAACTGAGGCGTTAGGGGAGGATGGATCTACATTGATACTGCAATTCTTTGGGGCAACACAGTCCGTTACCGGATCTATGCACCTTGTGGAGGCAAATGGGCATCGTGTGCTTCTGGACTGCGGAATGGTCCAGGGCAGACGGCAGGAATCCAGGAGGCTGAACTCGGAATTTCCATTTGACGCCAAAAGCATCGATGCGGTAGTGCTGTCTCATGCCCATCTCGACCACAGCGGCAAACTGCCCATGCTGGTAAAAAATGGATTTGAGGGCGTCATCTTCTCCACCTCGGCGACGCGCGATCTATGCAGCGCCATGTTGCAGGACTCGGCCTCTCTTCAGGAGATGGACGCAAAATATGTCAATAAGCTGAACGCAAGGATGGGACTGCCGTTCATCAAATCGCTATACACAACCCGAGATGTCACTGCTTCTCTGCGTCTCTTTCAGACCCTCGAATATGAG
>JAQVZT010000324.1 GCA_028708055.1 Methanothrix sp. | reverse complement strand
CGGGGGACAACGTCATAGGTGTCGTGAAGGATATTACCTTCTCCAATTGGATCGTGGACATAAATTCGCCCTATGATGGGCTGCTGCACATCTCTGAATTTCCTGTCAGGATTGAATCGGAAGAGATGTCCAAATATTTGCGCATCGGCAGCTCTATCATGACGAGGGTCGCAGATGTGGATCCTACCATGAAGGTGGAGCTTACCTTGAATGACAAAAAGCTCGGTCCGATCAAGACCGGCCAGGTCATCGAGATAAGTCATACGAGAGTTCCCAGGCTCATCGGCAAAGGCGGCTCCATGATCAGCATGCTAAAGAAAGAGGCAAATTGCAGTATCTTCGTTGGCCAGAACGGCAGAATATGGATCCACGGGAGTGCAGAAGATATGGATCTGGCTCTGAGGACCATAACTCTGATTGAGAAGGAAGCCCATACCAACGGCCTTACGGACAGAATAGTGGACTTCCTGAAGAAGGAGAAAGGGGCCAGAAGTTGATCGCTATGGATGAAAGTGATATATCATTTTTTAAAGATGGACTGCGCCTGGATGGCCGAAGGGCCGATCAGCTCCGACCTATAAAGATAGAGGTGGGAGTCCTGGCCAGAGCAGACGGCTCATGTTACATCGAGATGGGTGGGAATAAGGTCATTGCGGCAGTTTACGGGCCCAGAGAGGTGCATCCCAGGCATTTGCAGGAAGCAACCAGGGCCATTGTTCGATACCGGTACAATATGGCGTCCTTCTCTGTTGAGGACAGAAAACGGCCCGGTCCGGACCGGAGGTCGCAGGAGCTGTCTAAGGTCAGCCGGGAAGCGCTCGAGCCGGTGATTCTGACCAGCTTCTTCCCTCGATCGGTTATAGATGTCTTCATCGAGGTGCTTCAGGCAGATGCAGGGACGAGGACTGCGGGCATAAATGCAGCGGCAGTAGCTCTTGCGGACGCAGGGATTCCCATGAAGAGCATGATCTCGTCCTGTGCTGCCGGCAAGGTGGCCGACACCATAGTTCTTGATCCGATGAAAGAGGAAGACAACTTCGGCCAGGCAGACCTGCCGATTGCCATGACCCCGAGCGGAGACATCACCCTGCTGCAGATGGATGGCGATCTCACGCGCGACGAGTTTAAGAAGGCCGTGGAGATGGCCATGATGGGCGCTAAAAACATCTATGAGCTGCAAAGAGCGGCTCTCGTGAAGAAATACAGCCAGATGGCAGAACAGCCGGCCCGAGAGGATGTGATTGTCCGTGACTAACGTCATCTCCGAGATTAAGAAGGACTTTATCTACAACCTGCTTCTCAAAGGCGAGAGGATCGATGGCCGCGCTTTTGATGAATACCGAGAGATATCAATCCAAAGAGACGTGATTCGCAAGGCGGAAGGCAGCGCGCTTGTTAAGATAGGATCGAGCCAGGTGCTGGTGGGAATCAAGATGCAGCCAGGAGAGCCTTTCCCGGATACTCCCAATAAGGGTGTCATCATCACCAATGCCGAGCTGGTGCCGCTTGCCTCGCCGTCATTTGAGCCTGGACCGCCCAATGAAGTGGGAATTGAGCTGGCCCGGGTAGTGGATCGCGGCGTGCGCGAATCCAAGGCAGTGGACCTGGAAGCGCTTTGCGTCGTTCCCGGCAAGCAGGTATGGATAATATTCATCGATGTCCATATCCTGGATGACTGCGGAAATCTCATAGATGCCGCGTCGCTGGGCGCGATTGCCGCACTGCTCTCCACCAAGGTGCCGGCAGCCAGGTTCGGCCTGGGCGAGGACTATGTCCTGCCCATAAGGGATATACCCATAGCAACGACTGCTATTGAATTCAATGACGTATTGATGTTCGATCCCGGGGTTGATGAGGAGGCAATAGCCAATACCCGCCTCACCATAATATCCACCGCGGAGGGCAATATCTGCGGCTCGCAGAAGAGCGGCGCAGGAATGCTCAAACCGGAGCAGATCTACCGCATCATTGATATAGCATGTGAGAAGGCGAAAGAAATCCGGGAAAAGTTTCTGGAAGCATAAACGGAAGTTAAGATCATGGCAAAGCAAACTACAAAAGGAAGAAAAAGCAGGTCCGCAGCCCGGTTTGGTCCCAGGTACGGCCGCAAATCGCGCAAGCTCGTAGCAGATCTGGAAGAGAAGAGCAAGGCATCTTATGACTGCCCCGCGTGCAACAGGAGCAAAGTGACAAGGATAAGCACAGCCATCTGGAGCTGCAGCAAGTGCGGCTATACATTTGCAGGCGGCTCTTTCCTGCCGGAGACATCGCTGGGCCGCTCAGTTATCAGGTCTCTGAAGAAGACACTTGAGGCGGCTTAGAAGATGGCGTATAAGTGCACCAGATGCAAGAAGACCGTTGAGGTTGATTATGAGTACAGCGGAATACGCTGTCCATATTGCGGGCACAGGATCCTGATGAAAGAGCGACCCACAACGGTCAAGAAGATGAAAGCCGTCTGATGCTCGTCACCACTTCGCGAGACCCTTCGAGCAAGGCAAGAAGATTTGCCAGGGCTCTGGGCTCGTTTCTATCTCTGCCCTATGTGAATCGGGGAAAACAGGGTCTGGGAGGAGAGGAAACCTGGCTCGTGGTGATAGAGGATCACGGCAATCCGGCGGGACTCATCAAGCGCACCGGGGATGAAGCGGAACAAATGAGCTTCCGGCTTTCAATCGAACCGGATAGAAGGCGGCTTCCAAGTGGCGCGGCAAAGGTTGCCGGAAAGGGAGCGATGGCATCTACCATCGCGCAGTTCTTTGAGCTGGAGTTGATTGGCGAGATTGCTCCCGCTCGGGGACGCATAATCTGGGTTGCACCTAATACGATTGATTTCATGGATGATGGCCAGGCCAGATTCGGGCTTAAGATATGAAGGGCTGCGCAGAGTTCATATTCGAGAGCAAGCAAGCAGGATTGATCTATCAGGCGCTTGCTCCCGAAGTTGAGGACGAACTGCACCGGTCCAATGTATCTTTGGGCCTGGAAGAGGCTTCCATTCGATTGAAGATCTGGGGCGAGGATACAACCTCTCTCCGGGCAGCCTTAAATACCTGGATAAGGTTGGTTAACATCGCATTTGAGATGGTGAATATATGAGTGGCGAATTGCCTCCACAGATACAGAATCAGTTGGCTCAGCTCCAACAGCTCCAGCAGCAGGCGCAGGCGGTCATGGCTCAGAAGGGCCAGATCGACGGTCTGATCAGAGAGACTGAAGCTGCGCTCAAGGAGCTGGAGAAGAGCGCAGACGACGCAGTTATATACAAGGGCGTCGGGGAACTCCTCTTCAAAGCTGATAAGCTCAAGCTGATCGAAGAGCTGAAAGAGAAAAAGGATATGAACGAGATCCGGAAGAAGAACCTGGCCAATCAGGAAGAACGCATTCAGGGTCGGTTCACTCAGCTTCAAGAGCAGCTCAAAGCAGCATTGGGTCAGATGCCGCCAAAGGGCGGCTAAAATCAATTTGCGGGCCCGTGGCTTAGCCAGGATATAGCACCGGGCTTCTAACCCGGGGGTCGCGGGTTCGAATCCCGCCGGGCCCGCCTTATTATTATCATTTTTAGGAGGAACTATGTGCGAACTTACGGTCTA
>JAQVZT010000028.1 GCA_028708055.1 Methanothrix sp. | reverse complement strand
GAGCATCCTTTTTTACAATGCGGGACAGGCCGCAGATCTGGGCATTCAGGCCCTCTCTGGCGATCTGCCGGACGCCCTCAAACTCGCCTTTAGAGGATACGGGAAAACCGGCCTCGATAACATTAACACCGAGTTTGTCAAGCTGCCTTGCGATCTTGAGCTTGTCCTCCTGGTTGAGTGATACGCCGGGAGTTTGCTCGCCATCCCTGAGTGTCGTGTCAAAAATGCGGACTTTTTCATCAACAAGCGAACGAACGTCGTAGAAGACGATTCCCCACAGAGGTTTCGTGTGTCATAAGATAGAGATAGCATGAATAGTTATAAAACTTTTGCCGCCCCACTGCCACATGGACCAAGGAGGATGGAGGCAATCATGTCTGAGACTGATGGTAAAGATATCGCCGATTATTTGACTGAAGCAGAACGGGAAAAGCTGCTGGCCAGTCTTCATCATTTCCTGGTTTGGGTGGGTGTGGCTGAGCCGGAGCAGATGCAGATCGATGGAAATGACCTCTCCAGCGAGATGCAAAAGCATCATCAGACGGAAAAGGATCTTCCTCCCGAGGTTCATGCCGGGCAGGGACGAATTGAGCTGCATCGCCTCATCTGGAGGCTGATAAACGAGAAGGAGGTAACTCTTGAAGAGCGCCAGCAGATCGAAGAGCTGATCGAGATCCTGGACCGAAAGGAGAAGAAAGAAGAGCAAGATCTCAAGACGGAAAAGCTGAGCCTGAAGCAAGCGATGGCGCTTCACGATGAGGCGGCGAGCATAATTCGAGCCATTCTGGACCTCAAGGATATCCTGAAGAAGAAAGAGCTCGGCGCACCGGCTGAGTATGGTGCTGGAGAACTGATAAAGCGAAAGGTCGATCAGGTCAAAAAGTGGAACAAATTCGTAGATGAGATCAAAAAGAGCGGCGGAGTCTAGCTGATTGAGACCGGACCCTTTCCGGAAATTAATGCGAATTCAAGGGAATAAGATATTTACACCTTCGTTTAAGAAGAGCCTTTCATGAGACATGCAATTACTATTATCGCTCTGTTGGCATCGATATTGGCCATGCCGACAATGGCAGAGACCGCGCAGTACTGGTCTGATCAGGCCAATGGGTACTTTATTTCCGGTGATTTTGAAAAGGCGGCAGCAAGCTACGACAAAGCCCTGGAGCTGGAGCCGAACAGCACTGCCCTGTTGAATAGTAAAGGAAAAGCGCTGGCAAATCTGGGCAGATTCGAAGATGCGATCTCCTGTTTTCGCAAATCGCTGGACATCAATGCCACCAATCTCGAGTCCATGAACCTGGAGGCCACAGCGCTCTCTCAGGGACTGGGAGAAAGCAGCCAGGCCGTGGCGATCTTCGACCAGATTCTGCAGATCAATCCGTCTTATTATGATGCATTGATCGGAAAGGGTATGGCTCTGGCCTACGTGGGTGATTATTCCGGCTCACTGAGTTGCTTTAATGCAGCCACTGATGCCAGACCTCGGGACCCAATCGGCTGGAATAATAAAGGAGTCGTTCTCAGGGAAATGGGCAATTACCGGGATGCCTTAACCTGCTTTTCAAGAGCTCTCGACCTTGACTCCAATTATGAGAACGCCAGGCAGAACCGTGAGATGACCCTGGAAGACCTCAACGGGGAACGGACGACATCTCCAAGCATGAGCACGGATAATATGCTGTAGGCATGCTGCGATTCGGCAAATACTTTTTTTTGGTCGCGAATTTCGTCGATTCCGCTAAATTGAGCAACACATTGAAATAAACGTTCGACAATTACCGATTAGAGGTTTGGGTTAATGCTCAAGCAGCTCTGTTTGATGATGGCGTCAGTGGTTCTGATCTCCGAAGCGGCGGGAATTCTCCTGAGTTCTGCGCAGGCCATGAACAACCCCGGCCAGAGGGATGTTTTAGCGGTTAAAAACTATGATAATGGTGCATCATTGACCGAGGCGTACACCGATGTCGAGCATCTGGAGAGAAATACCCAGATCAAAACCGGGGCTTATGGGCTGCAATCAGATCCATTCAATGCCACCGGCTCGGACGAGGTCCTGGCCACCAGCCCGGTGGAAGGCCAGGCAAGCGTTCTTGAGGCCAGCATCAACTCCAATGTGATTGGAAGAGCCCACATAGCCTGGCAGTCATACGATCCAGTCGCCTCTCGCATGGGCCGCCATGAGCTCCTGGGCCGCAGCGTGGAGGATCTGACCGGGGTATTTTCCATCGAGAAGTTCATTCAGCTCTGGTCGGGCAGTTCTCCTGGAGAGATAAGCATCGAGTGGCTGCCCTGCTCGTAAGGCTGAAGCTTTTTTATGGATGAAGCTTTTTAAAATTGAAGCTGTTTAAAGGGTGAAGCCTTTTTAGAATTTGGTCATAATCTGTCAATTTGAAAACCGGCTCATTATTCTCGCCCTAAACTTTTTTATTTTTTATATACTATCATCAAAAAGGAAAGTTATTAATAGCCTGCCAGGCATCCATTGATGCAATTGATCAATACCGGCGCAACAGGGATTTGCTGGTGCAACAGGGAGGCTACCGCTTTGGAGGTTCTGATAAAGAGATCGGCGCGGCGAAAGAAGACCATCCAGGCCAGAATGGTGGGCGGAAAGATGGAGGTGCTGGCACCTGCTTCTATCTCGGATGCTGCTTTGCAGGGCCATATCGAAAAGCTGCGCTGTCGGCTGGAGAAGAGGGTCTATCCCAAGGATAACGATCATCTGCACGAGAGAGCGAGAACCCTGAACAACCGGTACTTTCAGGGGTCTTTGCGCTGGAACAGCATCCTGTACTCCACCAATCAGGAGCGAAGGAGAGGGTCGTGCAATTGCGCCGCCAGGACGATTCTCATCAGCAGCAAGCTGGCCAATCTGCCCCAATGGGTCGAGGATTATGTGATTGTTCATGAACTGGCTCATCTTCTTGAGCCAAATCACGGCAAGAGGTTCAAGGCGCTGGTTCACAGATATCCTCTTGCGGAAAGGGCCATTGGATTTCTCATAGCCACCGAGACGATGTAATCAAAGCCGCTGAGATACTGTGATACGTCGTCGATCCCTATTATCCGTTAATCCCTGCTGTCCGTTAATCCTTGTTATCCATCAATCCTTGTTTATCCGCTAATCCTTGTCTATCCGCTAATCCTTGTCTATCCGCTAATCCTCGTTATATATCAATCCTCATCATTTTCACCATTTATTTATATCTGAAAAAAGTCAATGTCTGTGCTGCAACAGGAGATTGTATGATGAAAAATTATCTTATTATTATCATCTTTGCCGTGCTACTTGCCTCTTTGGGTGGCGCGGATGCCAGCGCATTGGAGCCGACCAGGAACAACAGCTCGCTGATCTCCCGTGATCTGCTCTTCGGCAATCCGGACAGGATAACCACACGAATCAGTCCGGACGGATCGAATATCAGCTTTCTCGCTCCGAAGGACGGCGTTCTCAATGTCTGGGTCGGGCCGGCAAATGCCCCTGAGATGGCGAAGCCCGTGACCAATGATACCTACCGGGGTATCAGAAGCTACCTCTGGTCTTATACCAGTCGGCATATTCTCTATGTGCAGGATGCCAATGGAGACGAGAACTGGCGCATCTACAGCGTCAATCTCAGCAGCGGCAAGATTCTGGACCTCACTCCATTCAAGGGCGTCCGAGCGGAGCTGAGGGCTCTGAGCATCAATCATCCTCATGAGGCCATTATCGCCATGAATAAGCGTGACCCTCAGTATTTCGACCTCTACAAGCTCAACTATGAGACCGGCAATCTGACTCTGATTCTGGAAAATAAAGAGTTCTCGAGCTTTGTGATCGATAACGACTTCCAGATCCGAATGGCGAGCAACATGACTGAAGACGGTGGTATGCAGATGTTTTTGCCTGTCAATATCACCGACGCTGAAAACGCTAGCTGGGAGCCTTTCATTAAGATCGATATGGAGGATACCCTCACCACCGGCTTTTCCGGATTCAACAAGAGCAACGCTGTCAGCTATCTCATCGACAGCAGAGGCAGAAATACCGCTGCCCTTTACGCTTACGACATGGCAACTAAAAAGAGCACCCTTCTGGCTGAGGACCCCAAGTCCGACCTTTACGGCATCATGACTCATCCCACAGAGAAGACCCTGCAGGCGGTGGCATTTTACTATGATCGGGTGGCCTTGAAGGTTCTGGATCCGGCCATAAAGCCGGACATTGATTTTCTGAACAAGTTGGAGGACGGGGACATGTCGGTCGTCAGCCGCACCCTGGACGACAGGATCTGGGTTGTCGTCTTCACCAAGGACAATGGGCCAGCGCGCTACTATCGCTACGACCGGACTGAGAAGAACGCTACATTCCTCTTCACAGACCGGGAGAAGCTGCAGGGGCTCGCCCTGGCTAAGATGACTCCTGCCGTGATAAAGTCGCGCGACGGCCTGGATATGGTCTGCTACTACTCACTGCCGCCCAACAGCGATGAGGACGGAGACGGAATTCCAAAGCAGCCGCTCCCTATGGTTTTATATGTGCACGGTGGACCCTGGGGCCGCGACTATTGGGGATTTGACTCCATTCATCAGTGGCTGGCTAACCGCGGCTATGCAGTTATGAGCGTCAACTTCCGGGGCTCGACTGGCCTGGGCAAGAGCTTCATCAATGCCGGAAACCTGGAGTGGGGCGGGAAGATGCACGATGACCTCCTCGATGCCGTGAACTGGTCTGTGCAGAAGAAGATCGCCGACCCAGAGAGGATAGCCATCATGGGCGGAAGCTACGGAGGCTATGCCGCTCTTGCCGGACTGACCTTCTCGCCCCTTACATTTGCCTGCGCTGTAGACATCGTGGGCCCATCCAACCTAATAACCCTCCTGGAGACCATTCCGCCTTACTGGAAGCCGGAGATAGAGCAGTTCACCAAGAGGGTAGGCGACTTCCGGACGGAGCCGGGCAGGAAGCTTTTGGTAGAGCGCTCGCCCCTCAGCTATGTGGAGAAGATAGAGCGGCCCCTGCTCATCGGCCAGGGAGCCAATGATCCGCGCGTCAAGCAGAATGAGTCCGACCAGATTGTCAAAGCCATGCAGGCCAAGGGGCTTCCCGTGACCTATGTGCTCTATGCAGACGAGGGGCACGGGTTTGCCAGGCCCGAAAATAGGCTATCCTTCTACTCAATAGCAGAAGCATTTCTGGCAGCGCACCTGGGCGGAAGCTTCCAGCCCATCGGCCAGGATTTTGCCGGAGCCAACCTGACTGTGCCGGCAGGAGCGGGCGAGGTTCCTGGGCTGCAAGAGGCATTGGAGAAAAGGGCGTAGGGGTTCTATTTTTTTTTCGATTCTTTTTGGCGCGGGCTTTTTCAAAGGCGCGAGGGCCTCTGTTGAAGGGTATCGGCTGCCGTTCAGGAGGGGCTACTTCTTCCACTCGGCCAGCAATTTTCGCATGGTTGATGCACTGGGTGATTCGATCTGCTCGAAGATCATCAATGCGCTTTTCGCTTTTGCAATGGCTTGTGCGGGATCGTTTTTCTTTTGCAGGCAGATGGCCTGGCCCCAGAGGGCATTGGCTTCGCCATTGCGATCGCCTATCTCCTGTGCAATATTTAATCGCTGCTGATAGTAATCCTGGGATTTATCGATATCATCTAATCCGTAAAAGGCGCTGCCCAGGTTGCCCAGCCAAACACCTTCGTTCTTTCGATCCCCGATCTCGCGGGCAATGGCCAGCGCCTGCTCGGAGTACTCGATGGCATGGAGGGCGTCGCCCAGGTTCTTGTATACGCTGCCCAGGTTGCCCAGCCAAGCACCTTCGTTCTTTCGATCCCCGATCTCGCGGGCAATGGCCAGCGCCTGCTCGGAGTACTCGATGGCATGGAGGGCGTCGCCCAGAGCGTAGTATGCGCTGCCCAGGTTGCCCAGCGCATTACCCTCGCCCCTTCGGTCCCCGATCTCGCGGGCAATGACAAGGTGCTGCTCGTAGTACTCAATGGCATGGAGGGCGTCGCCCAGGTTCTTGTATACGCTGCCCAGGTTGCCCAGCCAAGCACCTTCGTTCTTTCGGTCTCCGATCTCCCGCAAGATGGCCAGCGCCTGCTCGTAATACTCGATGGCCCGGCGGGCGTCGCCCAGAGCGGCGTAGGCCAGGCCCAGGTTGCCCAGCGCATTACCCTCGCCCCTTCGGTCCCCGATCTCGCGGGCGATGATCAGCGCCTGCTCGTGGTACTCGATGGCTTGGCGGGCATCGCCCAGCGCGTAGTAGGCGCTGCCCAGGTTGCCCAGTGCATTACCCTCGCCCCTTCGGTCCCCGATCTCCCGCAAGATGGCCAGCGCCTGCTCGTAATACTCGATGGCCTTGCGGGCATCGCCCAGAGCGGCGTAGGCATTGCCCAGGTTGCCCAGATCAGCACCCTCGCCCCTTCGGTCCCCGATCTCGCGGGCAATGGCCAGCGCCTGCTCGGAGTACTCGATGGCATGGCGGGCGTCGCCCAGAGCGGCGTAGGCCAGGCCCAGGTTGCAAAGATTAGCACCCTCGCCTCTTTGGTCCCCGATCTCGCGAGCGATGACGAGATGCTGCTCGTAATACTCGATGGCATGGCGGGCGTCGCCCAGAGCGGCGTAGGCATTGCCCAGGTTGCCCAGCGCATTACCCTCGCCCCTTCGGTCCCCGATCTCGCGGGCAATGGCCAGCGCCTGCTCGTAGTATTCGATGGCATGGCGGGCGTCGCCCAGGTTTTTGTATGCGATGCCCAGGTTGCCCAGATTCACACCTTCGCCCTGCCTATCACACTGTATTTGGCAAGCTGAAAGGGAGCACTTAAGCCAAGATATTTTCATTTTAGGATGAATTCTCAAATCCAACACGTGAAGGCCCGAATCGGGGTACGATCTGCACAACTTGCGCGCCAAATCATCGCTATCAATATTCACTTCCGCCCATCTTTGGCCTGCAATGATGTTTTCCCGTTCTCTCTCAAAAAGCTCAATGCCGTTTCTCCCAGATTTCAAATAGAGTTCATTTGCGTTGAAGAGGACATTTTCGTAATAGAGTGAATATCTTAGTTGCATTCTGAAAATCGATGTCGCCTTATCGCTTGATTTCAGCTTGTTTTCAGCAAATATTCTCACCAGATCGTGCAGACGGTAGCGCTTAGTGTTTTCTTGATACTCAACTAGGCTCCATTTCAATAGCTCGCTGAGATGCTTATGCCCTTCATCCTGGCAGATTTCCGCCTCTGCTTCCCCATCAAAGTCAAAATGAAATATCGAAAGCATGCGAAATATGCGCGCGGTCTCCGCAGGCAATAGGTCGTAGCTCAGACCGAAGCTGGCCTCAATACCCGCATCAACGCCTACTATTCCAATCTCTTTCAGCCTGGTGCGCTCATCTTTCAGCTTCTCCAGGTATTGGAATGGGCTCGTATCCTGGTTAGTTGCGAGCAGGCTGCCCGCAGCTCTCAGAGCCAGAGGGAGATTGCCGCAAATGCGGGCGATCTCCCTGCATATCTCTTCTTTCTCTGCAAAATTGGAGTCGGCAAGATCATATCCACAAATCCTCAGCAAGAACTCTGTGGCTTCTTCCGGCTTCAGAACATTCAAATCCTTTCTCTTCATTCCTGGCAAAGTAAAGATATAGCGAGAGGTTATTATCAACGCGCAGGTTCCTGGCAACTTGTCGAGCAGAGGCTTTACTTGCTCGCTATTTTTGGCATTGTCCAGCAGGATCAGGGCACGCTTTTCTCTCATTAGCCTTTCAAATCTGCCTGTGATTTCTCCATCGTTTCCGGGCAGGCTGGCCATTGGCTCATAGGCATGAATTATTTTCTCCATCGCAGCAATCGAATCTAAGGGATTTTGGCCTGTTCCCTCCATTTTTACCAGTATCTGGCCGTCTGGATAATTATCTCTCAACCTCTCGGCCAAAACATAAGCCAGCGCGGTCTTTCCTACGCCGCCCATGCCATGAAATCCAGAGATGGTAATTCCCCTCTCAAACTGAGACAGCATTTGTTCGATCTCTATTCTTCGACCTGTAAAGTCTCGAGGAGGACGGTCTATCTGGAAAGGGCGGTCGTCAGGATTTTTAATAAGGTCCAATGCTCTCAGCAGCGAATTGATTGCCACTGAATCATTTAGGTCTCTCTTTTTAAAATCGATGCACTGCAGGGACCCGATCTCTACAGGGATATTGCAGTCCTCAATCATTATTGGAACTATGGCTCTTCCGGATGAGAGAGCTGCATCAAGCTCTTTTTTAACCTCTTCTGATTTCTCTGAATACGCGGAAAGAGCTATCAGGAAGTAATTGCATTCCTGCAAGGCCTTTTTTATCTCTTCATTCCATATCTGCCCACCATCGAGATTCCGATTATCTATCCATATTGAGATTCTAAAATTACGCAGGTATTCGGCAAGCTTTAAAATAAACGGAGAATCCTTATGGGAATAGCTGATGAAGACATAATAGCCCATTCTTGCTCTTTGCTCCTTGCAGTAATATGAGAAGCGGATATCCCCAAGACCTTAAATAATCTTGCCCGTATGATGCGACTGCCTAGACGATGACAATATTGCCGCAATGATTTGAAAATAAATGTGCTGGGCAGGGGAAGACCGAGCAGACGGAGCAGATGATCGATGCCGAGGCATGCGGTCCGGATGAGCGGGCTGAGGAAGCGATCATGATGTTGGAACGAAAGGCAGATGGAACCGGACTGCCACAAACAATATTTATCCTAGACGGGCCTTCTCTATTCTGATTGACATTATCTGGAGGTTTTGTATGTCCGATTCTGTAGCTGAGAAGGTAAGAGTGGTTTATGAAAATGGCGTCTTTAAGCCCTTACAGGAGATTAAGCTGCAAGAGGGAACTAAGGCATTCGTTGTCCTTAAGGCGGGAAAAATCACAGAAGCTGCCAGAAAGTTCAGGATCAAAGTGGATAAGGACGTGATGCAGGAGTTCGTTGAGGAGCGAAAATGATAGTAATAGATGCTTCGGTCTTCATCGATCTTCTCTTCGAATATGATTCCGAAAGGACTCGATGCGCTGAAGAAGTCCTTTCGATAATTGAAGAAAATGGCCTGACAATAATTGAACCAGATATATTTAAAATCGAACTCATTGGGCAAATATCCAGAAGGGCATCTAAGGAAAAAGCGTTGAAGATCTGCGAAGAGATATTTTCTGAGCTGGTCTTTGTTGAGACCGCCAAAATCTATGATGACGCATTTTCCATTGCCCTGGAGACAGGATCAAGGGCATCAGATGCATTTTACATAGCCTGTGCAATTGCAGACAAAGCAATCATAATTTCCAATGATAAATTTCAGGCAAATAGCGCCAGAAGATTTGGAATCGAGGTCTATTATTTGCTTCATGATCTGGAACCTATCAGCAATCGCCTCCTTGAAATGGCCTGCAAGTAGCACCAAATCCGTCACACTCCTCCCTCCGCACCCGCCAGAAAGCGCGCCCGCATGGGCATCCGGCTGCAAGCGGGCCGGTCGGGTTGATTAGGAGAGGAGTGCGGGATTTGTGGAGGAAAGGAAGACGAATCCCGCTTGCCTGGATTCTATAGCTGCGCTCCTATCGCAGACATGGCTCATTAAAATATGAAAAATGGAGAATTGTTCACCCCAATATCTTGATCGCCTCTTCCGCAGTCTTGCCCTTGTTTACAATGGCGGCGATGGCCTGGGTCATCTTTATCGGATCCTGGTGCTGGAATACATTCCTGCCGATGGCAACGCCCCGCGCGCCCGCCTGCATGGCGCCCTCGATCATCTGCAGAAACTCCATGTCAGTTTCTGTCTTGGGTCCGCCGGCTATGACCACGGGAACGGGACAGCCATCCACCACCCGCCGGAATGAATCGACGTCTCCTGTGTAGTTGGTCTTGATGATATCGGCACCCAGTTCCGCTCCTGCCCGGGCGGCGTGAGAGACGACCTCCACATCATTGGGGTTGGCGATGGCCTTGCCGCGCGGGTACATCATGGCGATGAGCGGCATGCCCCAGAAGTCACAGCGCTCGCTTACACAGCCCAGTATGCTGAGCTGATCCGACTCGGTCTCAGAGCCGATGTTGATATGAACCGATACGGCATCAGCGCCCATCTTCAGGCACTCTTCCACCAGGCAGACCTGCACCTTGTTGTTGGGATCGGGGCCGAGTGAGGTAGAGGCGCTCATGTGCACAATCAGTCCGACATCTCTGCCGTAGCCGCGATGCCCATGCCGGACCATGCCTTTCTGCTGGAGGACGGCATTGGCGCCACCCTTGGCCACCTTGTTGACCATCTCCGGAAGGTCGACCAATCCCTTGATCGGGCCGACGGATATGCCGTGGTCCAGTGGGATTATGACTGTATTTCCGCTCTCTCTGTCCATTATCCTTTCAATTCTTACTCTCTTTCCAATCTCACTCAAACCGCATCATCTCGTAAATGCTAACATGACACACGCTAGCACGTATCATATTTAAGCATTGCGATAGAAAGGCCCGCAAAGGAAGAGAATGGCAATGAGCTGGCCGGCAATTTGCCGGTGTGCAATTGGCTGGACTGCAATGGTCTGGCGGTAAATTTTCTGGTGGTCAATTTGCTGGGGAACAATGTGCTGGCTGACAATGGCTAGCAGGCAATGCAGGCGAACTGCAATTGAGCCGCGATCGATAAGAGAAGAAAAGGAGAATAGATGAAGATTCTATCCGCAGGACCGGGCAACCTATCCTGGGCAAAAAATAGACCGGCAGCGATTTCATTTATCCTGCACGTCGAAGGTTGTGATATTCAGGAACCAGTAGCCTTCCTTATAAATCGGATCGCTTCCTGTTACTACTATTTTCTTTTTGAAGATGGGGCCGTCCAGGACGAGAGTATGAAACTCGCCGTTCTCCCCGCATGCGTCCACAGCTGTGCCGGCATTTTTCAGATCTACTAGGAATTTGCGGTCTATCTTGCGGCCCAGCCATTCTTTGCCAAGAAAGCCATCCCTTACGCTGACCAGAATAACTTCGAATCCGGCATCGATTATCTCGCTTATGATCTTCTCTGAGTTCTCTTTCCAGAGAGGCAGGATCAGATCGATATTGAGCTCTTTGCAGATCCGCTCCACCAGAGGCCTGTGAGTCTCGATATGACCGAAGACTGCGGCATCAAATCTCTCGCCCTGCGATAATAGCTCAGCAGCGGCCTTCTTGAACTCCGCCTCGTAGGACTGAAAATTGCGTTGAATCAGTGGCAGGCCGATTGCCTGGGCCTGTGTCCGCATGAGGGCGGGATTCAGTTCGTGCGAGCCGGTCTTTTTCTGATTGGTAAAATGAAGAAGATGGGTGATGTTGTAGCCTTCTTTCATGGCTTTGTAGCAGGAGTAGCAGCCATCTTTTCCGCCTGTCCAGGAGACAATGGCATTTTTTTGTGTGTTAACGTGGGATTGCATGGGCCCAAATCGAGGTGGTAGGTTATCAAGAATTCGGGCGAGATGATTGTAGTTTTTCTGGCCGGATACCCTCAGTCATTCGGTATTGGGGATTTATTTTTTATAATTTTCCAGATATTGTCTTCGCGGTCCTGAATTATCTCAATAATGGACTCTGCAAAGTTCAAGTCCATGCCCTTCTGGCCATCAGCCTGCAGCCCGAGGAGTGCCATGGCTTCCTGCGACTCACGCTGGGAAGAAGCGGCACGCCGGAGGATAGCGATCATGTCCTCCAGGATATCATTGATTCTGTAGCGCGTCTCGGGATGATGTCTGCCCTCGGGCCAGCGCAATGGTCCAAGGAAGCATAGCGGCCTGCGGGACGCAAGTATTGCAGAAACGCAGGCAAAAGACCCCTCCCTTCCGCCGGAAACGGGAGGAGGTCGCTTCAGCCTACTGCTTTGCGGTGGCAGCCGTAAGGTTTGTCACATTGGATTTTGTGAAAAATCCGTCAAAGTCTCCATATCGATGAATATACTCCGTGACCAGAAGGGTATTTCTGGATGGCTGGCTGAAGATCTGCTTCAGGCCTTCCTCAGGGGAGCCAACCAGATCGAGGAGGAACTCCAGTCCATCTTTTCGCAATGCTTCTACCGTAGACTCGATCTCTTCCGTCTGGAATGCGATGTGATGGACGCGGGGGCCGAAGTTGCTTATGAATTTCTCCGTGGGCCCGGATTCCTGCTGGCTTACAAAAGGAGTGATTCCGGAGGTGAAGACCATGGCAAAGTCTAATGAGGATAGGCGGGCTACATTTGTAATTGAATTGAGGCTTCTCACATAAATTGCGAAATCGAAATTATAATTGGTGAGCCGCATGAATTCCAGTATGGCAGGATCGCGATCCTGAGCCCTGACCCGGGTGGCGGCATGGTCCAGCCAGCGAATGCTTTTAGGATGAGATGAAGGCCCGGAAACAGAAATGCCTGCCGGTGCACCGGATGATCCGGCTCTTTCAACTGGCCTGCCAGAAGATAATACGAATGCCTGGGACTTCCGGCTGATTATTCGGCTCTTGGGAGAGGAGTAGACGCCTCTTTTGCCCTCCCATTCGATAAATCCGATGGCATTTCCGGTGAATCGAGATGGCACCGTCTGGATAAAATAGCAGTTGCCCAGATCCAGCATTTCGCTCTGGAACTCGACATTTTCCTGGGATTGAATCGATACGTACCGCTCGATATCGCAGGTTTCAAAGACGAATGTCTCCAGGCGAGTATTGGGATAGTTCCCGGTCTGGGCAGCCCTGTTAACGGAGCGGAATGGATTATCGCCCTTCAGCCTGCAGCGGATGAGAAAGTCTGCCGAACGAAACTCATCTGACCCCGGAAACTTGAGAACAATGGTCCTGTGCTCCCGATCCTCAAATTCCTCCGCAAATTTAAGGCCGCTATACCTGATAAGCTCATCGACGGCTGCATTCTGCAGATGCTCTTCGGTGTTGACAATTACTGCTTGCAGCCCTCCCACCAGCCCCTCCAGTCCGCTGAGCTTTCGCCAATCCATGACCGAGGCCGCCTCTCTTCTCAGGGCTTCATCGCGCTCTTGCAGATCCTTTTCCATCGCCATCGTTTCCATCGCCATAGATTTCACTTCTCTTTATGCCGATCTGAGCAATTCTCATCCGTCTCCTCATCCTCCGCCCGCCAGCCTGGGCTGACCAGACATAGGATCTTCAAAGCAAAGTCCCCTGAATTTTGAATATGCTGCCAGGAGCCGGGCGGAATCAGAACCGCCTGGCCGGATCGAACCGGAGAGGTTCTGCAATCAATGTGCATCTCACCTACCCCCTCCAGGATAAAATAGACCTCGATTGAGGTCTTCAGCCTATGTGGAATCGATGTTTCGCCTGGCTGCAAGACCGCATGAGCAATGCTGTAGGGTAGGTCCAGCCCCTCCCGCTCTGGATGAAGCAGCTCGCATAGAAGAGTATTATCCATCGCCCGAAAATATCTGCAATCTGCCAGATCTTTGATAATCATAGAATCCTCTATCGAATCATTATATCGATTAGCATTTATCTAAGTTGGCATAAGAAGGACAGCAAATGCGTCTGATAGAGATATTCTACTCCATCCAGGGGGAAGGCCCGGCAATGGGAAGGCCTGCCACCTTCGTTCGCCTGGCCGGCTGCAATCTCCGCTGCCAGGGATGCGACACCGACGACCGGCCGCGGCAGGAATTATCACCTGTGGAGGTGATTAGGAACATCCGAAGCCCGATGGTGGTCATCACCGGAGGAGAGCCGACCATGCAGATGGAAGAGCTATCGCAGTTGATCTCATTATTGCACCGCCAGGGCAGTGAAATTCACATTGAAACCAACGGCACCAACCCCATTGCCGAGGACATCCTGGAAAAGATTCACTGCGCTGTAGTCAGTCCAAAGCGGGGATCGGACTATAATCTCGACTTTTGGGCGGAAAAGAAGAACGTACACATAAAATTTGTTTTGGGCAAAGCTTCATGGTGCTGGACCCCGGAGCTATTGCGTGAGATGGCTCCCATCCTGGAAAGAAAGAGGACCTGGATCATGGCCTACGGCACTGACCAGAATATGCCGGAAGCAAGAGATGCCTGGGACCTGGCTTTAAGCCTGGGTGTCAATTACTCGGATAGACTGCATATCCGTTTGAAGAGAAAATAGATCAGATCATCAACCATTGAGGGGATGGACCCGCCCGCGGGAGTAGCAAAAGAGAGTTTGTCCGGGCGGTCTAAATCATAGTAGTACCGACGGATATGAGTAGATTTGCCGCGCGGGGCGAAAGTAATTGGGATCAATGCGGATCAATGCAGACAGAGGAGGTTTTTGATTTATGAGAATGATGGAGATAGAGATAATTGGCAAGGGAAAAGCCCTGGCAAAGCTGGACGAAAGAAATCCTCGTATAAGGGAAGCTATCTTTGATGCGCTACCCATTGAAGGCATAGTCAATCTCTGGGGCGAAGAGGTTTATTTCGATGTGCCTTTGCAGATGGATAACGAAAATCCTTCGCCGGCATCATCCGCGGGAGATGTCTGCTACTGGTCGCCCGGACCGGCATTTTGTGTCTTCTTTGGCAAGACCCAGCCCTATTCATCTGTAAACCACATCGGAAAGATCACGCATGGACTGGAGATATTCAAGGAGGCCGCAAGCGGAGATAGGATCGTTTTAAAAAGGAGGTAATGTGGTGTAGATGAGAGTTGCCGCGGCGGGCTGCCCCTCATGAATATCATCCGGCACAATGATTTTCCGCCTCTATCCGTCTGGCAGGAATCGCAGCATTGCTCTCTTATCGAAGCTCAGGCAGTCGCATTGGTCCCGGCAATAAATTTGATGAGCAGCGGGCTTATCCTGGCCTTATTGGCAATGCTATCTATGGCCTTGCCGCTATCTGAAAGAGAGCGGATCTCTCTGATGACAGCATCTTCGATGGTCAGGTACTCATCAAGATCCTTGCGGTGACCCCATACATCTCCTTCTAGCAGTTTCACGCCCTGAATTCTCAGGAAGGCCTCAATGGCTTTTGACATGGTTCTCATGTAGGACGGCGGAACCTGAACCATCTGAAGTCTGGGCGCTTTCTGAAGCAGGTTAAGAAAGTCTGCACTGGAGGC
>JAQVZT010000323.1 GCA_028708055.1 Methanothrix sp. | reverse complement strand
TCTTTCTCTTCTCCTCTGGAGATGGGGGCTTGATATGGGCGAACTTGTACTGGGGAATGAGCGGCATTACATTGTGAATATAGACGCCCATCGCCTTGATCTTGCGGGCGATATCGAAGACGTGCTTATCGTTGATTCCGGGAATGAGAACCGTATTGACCTTCACAATCTTCTTCAGCTTCAGGGCTTCCTCGATTCCTTTGAGCTGGTGATCGCGCAGGAGGGTTGCTGCCTCCAGGCCTTCGTACCTTTTGCCCTGATAGGTCACATAATCGTAGATCTGCTGGCCGATCTCCGGGTCTATGGCATTCATGGTGACCGTGATGTTGGAGACGCCCAGCCGGTCGAGATCCTGAATCCTGTCCGGCAGGAGCAGGCCATTGGTGCTGATGCAGAGAATGATGCCCGGATACTTCTCGCCCACAAGGCGCAAAGTCTCAAATGTCTCCTCATTGGCCAGAGGCTCTCCCGGACCGGCAACAGCCACCACCTTGATGTAATGGTACTTCTCCAGGACTTCGTCCACCCTCTCCAGCGCTTCCTTTGGCTTGAGGACCTGAGATGTCACCCCCGGACGGGACTCATTGACGCAATCAAAGTCCCGCACACAGTATTTGCACTGGATGTTGCACTTGGGAGCTACAGCCAGATGCATTCTGCCGAAGGCATGGCAGGCTTTCTCGCTAAAGCATGGGTGCTCCTGGATCCGTCTGAGCTGATCCGGGTCAAATGGAATCTCCTTTCCACCGACATTGGCAACGGGATAAGTCTCTAAGCTCATTATCCAAACTCCAATTTATAGTAGCTGAACATGGCTAAAAGACTTTTCGTGCCGGAGAATACTTTAATGATGTGGTCATGAGATATGGTCTATGCCAGAAAAGGACAAGCTTGTCATATGGCCTGTTTACTTCGATGCCGCCCGCAGCAGGTCGGAAGGCAGAATGGTCTCCCGTCAAGATGCCGTCAATGAGCCAAACCTCGATATGCTGATCACAGCCTCGCTGAAAGCCGGATTCAAGCCGGAGATTGAACGCGAGAAGAGGCATCCCAGGACCTGGCATCTGGAGGAGTCTACAGGCAGGATACTGCTTGATAAAAAAGGCTCCAAATCAGCGGTCTTGAAGAGAATCGCATCATCCATGAAAGCAAAATACAAGAAGAAGAGCCACTGATATGATAGATCTGCATACTCATACTACATTCAGCGACGGCGAACTGATTCCTTCCGAGCTGGTCCGCCGGGCGGAAGCATTGGGATATACCACTATCGGCATAACCGATCATGCGGACTACACAAATATCGAGCACATCCTATCCTGTGTATCCAAAATAAAATATTTCGAAGAGGTATCTGACATCCGGGTTGTCGTGGGTGCGGAGCTGACTCATGTTCCTCCGGCCAGGATCGGGCCGCTTGCGGCAGCAGCTCGTAAGCTTGGAGCGGAGATCGTGGTTGTGCATGGAGAGACGCCCGTGGAGCCGGTCAGGCCGGGAACAAACCGGGCGGCGATTGAGGCAGGAGTGGATATACTAGCGCACCCCGGCTTTATCACTGAAGAGGAGGCGGAGCTGGCCCGTGACAATAACGTCTGCCTGGAGATAACATCCCGCTCCGGCCACAATATCACCAACGGCCATGTGGTGCGCATGGCAAAGCTGGCGGGAGCCAAAATGGTCGTGGATACAGACAGCCATTCTCCCGATGATCTCATAAGCAGCCAGAGGGCCATAGAGATCGCTATGGGTGCAGGCCTTACTCGGCAAGAGGCTACCGATATTGTAATTCGGCACGCCATCATCGGAAGGGGTTGAATAGATAGACATTGTGGCAATTGATATCTCAGGCCGGCATCTAGAGGATAGCAGATACAGGATGGTATGCGCAGTCGTCTCCGCCAGCATATCGCCCAATTTTATGGAAAGAATTCACTCAGTTCGGCTGATTCCCCGCGAGACCAGGACAATAGACATAAATGTCATCCTCGACTTCTTGGGCGAGTCATGCATGTGCCTTCCCGGCACAATCGTCGCCGAATCAGGCGATCTCTACAACATGGAGATCTGGAGGGTAAAGAGCATCCTGGGCAGGGACTTCAAGTATCCTGAGACCATAGCGGAAAGGATGGCGGTGGAGATGGCCCACCATATCTCAATCGCGGGCCGAAGGCTT
Organism: Methanothrix sp.; assembly: GCA_028708055.1. Classification (GTDB taxonomy): domain Archaea; phylum Halobacteriota; class Methanosarcinia; order Methanotrichales; family Methanotrichaceae; genus Methanothrix. The sequence goes on along the minus strand of JAQVZT010000323.1, from coordinate 1,438 downwards.
GCGGTTGATGAAAAATCGATGCACTGGAAGAAAAGCACGATGAATAAAGATGAACAGAGATAAATGAACAGAGATAAATGAACAGAGATAAAATAATAGATATGAATGGACAAAGATAAAAAAGAGAAAACTGCCGTCCTGCTGATGCGAGAGAGCCCAATCAAATCACCGGACTCAAGCAGGATGAGAGAACTGCGCGGCCTGGCAGAGGCGGCAGGATACCAGGTTCTGGCGGAGGTCTCCCAGCGCAGGGGCCGGGACTCCCGCTACCAGATAGGGCGGGGAAAGATCGAGGAGGCTAGAAGCTACAATCCTGATAAGCTGATCTTTTACAACGCGCTCAGCCCCAACCAGGTTTTCAATATCACAAGCGAATTTTCCGCCAGGGTACTGGACAGGTTCAACCTCATCCTGGAGATCTTTGCCACCCGTGCCTCCACCCGCGAGGCAAAGCTGCAGGTGGAGCTGGCGAGGCTCAGCTATGACGCCCCCCAGGTAAAGAGCGCCCTCGCCCTAAAGAAGCGGGGCGAGCAGCCGGGATTTCGGGGCGCGGGAGCTTATGAGCAGTCCATGTACCACGATATCCGGGGAAGGATGGCCAAGATTCGCTCTGAGCTGGCCAATGTGGAGAACATGGGCGAGGACAGACGGCAGAGGCGCAGAGAGCAGGGATTCGATCTGGTGGCCCTGGCCGGATATACCAACGCCGGAAAGTCAACTCTTTTAAATGCCCTCACTGGCTCCAATGTGGAGGCCAAGGATCAGCCGTTCACCACCCTCTCGCCAACCACCAGGGCGCGGGAGGTTCTGGGCAGAAGGGTTCTCTTTACAGATACGGTCGGGTTCATCGACGATCTGCCCCACTTCCTCATCAAAGCCTTCCGGTCCACACTTTCAGAGATCTCCGAGGCGGACCTGGTGCTTCTCGTGGCAGATGCCAGCGATCCGCCGGAGCTTCTGCGACGCAAATTGGCGGCCTCACATAAAGCGCTCTGGGACTGTGAGGTCCGGGCACCCATTGTGACCGTGCTAAACAAGGCGGACCGGCTGGATGAAGGCCGGGCGGCGGAGACCGTTGAACTGATCCGGGATCTGGCTCCCTATCCTGTTCTGGCCTCTGCTGCCACCGGCCAGGGCCTGGGTGTGCTGGAGGAGAGCATCTCCATGCGGCTACAGCCCTTGCAGGAATTCCATATCCGTCTGCCGTACACTGAGCAAGGGCTCTCTGAGCTGTCCCGGCTCTACGAGACCGCAGAGCTGATCTCGGTGAGCTACGAGGAGGAGCTGGTTATTCGGCTGCGGGCAAAGAAGGAAACTATAGCCAGGGCGAGCCTATCTGGTGCACGCCGGATGTGAAAGCCGTGTCTGAAGTCCTGCGAGAGCATTTCCAGCTCAAGGAGACCATTGTCACCATCTTTGCTAAAGAGAGCGGGCACAT
>JAQVZT010000322.1 GCA_028708055.1 Methanothrix sp. | reverse complement strand
ACCTCAGAGCATCAGCCCGATGAATCTCGAGATAATTGCGGATATTGTCATCAAATTTTTAAAGCAGAGCAAAAATCCAGTGATACTTCTTGACGGAGTAGAGCATTTAATCTTTGAGAATGGCTCAGCTCCCGTATTGAGGCTGCTTAGGGATTTGCAGGAGTGGATCATAATAGAGAGAGCCATTCTAATCGTGCCGGTCAATCCAGATGCCATTAATAGAAGAGAGCTGGCGCTGATGGAACGAAATATGAGTGAACTGAGGCAAAACAATGATGGCGAATGAAACCCGTTTCGTGAGTTGACTGTAGAGTCCCGAATCTTTTAGGACTCTACAGCCATTGCACTGAGGAAAAAATGTTAAAGGCGAATTGAGAACAAGAGAACGTGAATTGAAAAAAGATCGAAAAAACCGAAAGGGCCGGTTATTTCCGGCCCACCTGTTGCCCGGTTCAGGGTTTGCCCCTTATCCCGCTGTCGATCCAGCAAACCTCTTGTAGAGATCCGCCTCGGAGGCAGTGGGCTTTACCTTCTTCAAAGCCTCCTCAAAGTGCTTGTTTTCCAGCTTGTACTCGCAGACCTGGGCTTCTACTGTAGCCTTTCCGCCCAAGACGCACTCTCTGATGGCGAGCATTACCGCCTCGCCTACCAGGGCACCCAGATCGGCTCCGGAGAACTTCTCAGTTCTCTTGGCCAGATCCTCGATATTGACGTCTTCTGCCAGGGGCTTTTTGGAGGTATGGATCTTCAGGATCTCCTGGCGGGCCTTCTCATCCGGCAGGCCGATCTCGATGAGCCGGTCAAACCGTCCCGGCCTGAGCAGCGCGGCGTCGATGATATCAGGCCGGTTGGTTGCGGCTATCACCATGACGCTATTGAGCGACTCCAGGCCGTCGAGCTCAGTCAGGATCTGGGATATGACCCTTTCTGTGACATGCGAATCGCTGGTCGATCCGCCCCGAGCGGGAGCGATCGAGTCGATCTCATCCAGGAAGATCACGGAAGGCGCTGCCTGGCGAGCCTTGCGGAATGTCTCCCGCACCGCTTTCTCGGATTCGCCCACCCACTTGCTGAGGAACTCCGGGCCCTTGATGCTGATGAAGTTGGCCTGGCTCTCGGTTGCCACTGCTTTGGCCAGCATGGTCTTGCCGGTGCCGGGCGGACCGTAGAGCAGAACTCCCTTTGGCGCCTTGGCATCCATGTGAGCGAAGAGCTTGGCGTAAGTCAGAGGCCACTCCACAGACTCGACCAGCTGCTGCTTGACCTCGGCCAGGCCACCGATATCGTCCCAGTGGACATTGGGCGACTCCACCATGACCTCACGCATGGCAGAAGGATCCATCTCGCGCAGAGCCTCCAGGAAGTCGTCGTTATTCACCTCGATTTTATTCAGTATGTCCGCGGGTATGGATTCAACCTCCAGGTTGATCTCCGGCAGGACCCTTCGGATGGCCCTCATGCCTGCCTCACGAGCGAGAGCAGCTAGATCCGCGCCCACGAAGCCGTGCGTCACATCCGCCAGCTTCTCCTGGTTCACATCTTTGGACAGAGGCATGCTGCGGGTGTGGATCTGCAGAACCTCCAGACGGGACTGCCTGTTGGGAACGCCGATCTCAATCTCCCGGTCGAAACGGCCTGGGCGGCGCAAAGCGGGATCCAGGGAATCGGGCCTGTTGGTGGCACCGATGACCACCACTCTGCCGCGCGACTCCATGCCGTCCATGAGGGCCAGCATCTGAGCCACGACGCGCCGCTCCACCTCGCCGGTGACCTCCTCTCTTTTGGGGGCAATGGAGTCGATCTCGTCGATGAGTATTATGGAAGGAGCCTGCTCCTCAGCGGTCTTGAAGAGGCTGCGCAGCTTCTCCTCTGACTCGCCATAGTACTTGGACATGATCTCCGGGCCGCTCAGGGTCTCAAAGTGAGCATTGGTCTCTGAGGCGAGAGCCTTGGCGAGCAGAGTCTTGCCTGTACCGGGCGGGCCGTAGAGCAGAACGCCCTTGGGTGCTTCCACGCCCAGCCTCTCGAAGAGCTCCGGGTGCTTCATGGGCAGCTCAATCATCTCCCGCACCTTCTTGATCTCGGCAGACAGGCCTCCGATATCCTCATAGGTGATTCTGGGGCCTTTCTTTTCTTCTTTGGCAGGCTTGTCCGACATCTCAATTCTGGTCTTGTCGCCGATCACTGCCGCTTCTTTGGATGGTGAGACGCGGGTTGCCATGAGCTCGATCTTTCTGCCCATGACCGGTATCTCGATGATGTCGCCCCGGGTGATGACCCGGCCTTCCATGTACCTTTGCAGGTAGGCCTCAGCTCCGGTAATGCGCAGAGGCACAGTCGGGGCAAAGGTAACGGACTCCGCTGCCGCCGCCTGGGCTATCTTCACAGGCACCTTGTCGTCTATGCTGGCTCCTGCATTTCGGCGGGTGTTTCCGTCCAGGCGCACTATGCCGGTGCCCATATCCTCGGGATAGCCTGGCCAGAGCAGTGCCGCAGTCTTCTTCTTTCCCTGAATGGTGACAACGTCTCCGGCCTGCCAGCCCATCTCGCTGAATACCGCCGGATCTATGCGTGCGATGCCGCGCCCGACATCTGTGGGGCGGGCCTCTATAACCTTAAGTGTGATTTCCCCTGTCATCAAAATCCTCCATTGTATGTATGCATGTAAAGCTTAAGTAATTATTTAGCCTGTTCTCATGGGAGATATCAGGCAGTTGATTGATCCTGTGATCTGCAACCCTCGGTTCAACCTCATCTACGTAATGATACTAACCTATAGTTACTAACATGTTCTCTATTTAAACCTTTCCAATGATGCGATAAGATAATTGGGATATTAAAAGATAAACGCAGATAATATTTAAAACATAAGATATAACTTTTCCGCTATCCATGCCAGTCTATCTTCCTTCTCACCTGATCGTGCCGGGCTTCTGTAGCCAGGAAGAGCTGGTCGAACATTCCTGGCGCCTCGCGCCGGATGACCTTCACCCCCTCCTCGGTGATTCCGCCTATGGTGGCCACGCTGGAAATCAGCCCGGCAAAGCTCTCCTCCTCCAGGAGCATGGCTGTGCCGAGCAGGGTCTGTTTGACAAGGCGCTCCGCCAGCTCGGGCTTGATCCCTTTTCTTTCTGCCGCCAGCGCAAACTCCCGCATGAGGGCGGCAAAGTAGCCGGGCGCGCAGCTGGTCAGGTCGCCGAGCACGGCAAAGTCCCTTTCCTCGGCGGTCGCTATATGCCCGATGGCATGAAAGAGATCGGCAATGAGGCCCCTGTCCTCTGCAGTAGTATTGTCTCCGAAGGCGAGTAAAGTCACCCCTTGCAGCTTCTGGCTGGCCATGCTGGGAAAGGCGCGGGCGACGCGGGCCGGGCAGAGCGCCTGCAACTTTTCCAGAGTTACATCCCCGGCCACAGAAACGACCAGCTTATCGGAATTGAGCAGATGGGCGATGTCGCTGAGCACATCCCTGACATCCAGAGGCCGGACGCAGATGAAGATCACATCGGAAAGTTCCGCCACAACGCGATTGCTCGCGGGGCGAACTCCTGTGGCCTGAGCCAGCCTTTCTACCTTCTCCTGCGTCCGGTTGCTGGCAAGTATATCCTCAGGCTCCACTGCA
>JAQVZT010000321.1 GCA_028708055.1 Methanothrix sp. | reverse complement strand
GTTCTCGTATCCCCGACGGGTGATTATTCTTCCCTCTTTTATATGGGCGCTCTTGGATGCGACGAGCAGAGTAAAGCGAAATCCTGAGGGCTTTGAGGCCAGCAGGTCTCCGGCGGTGAGAATCATGGCATTTTCCGCCTGCCGGGTTACATCCTGAGCAAGAATCACAGGCTTCATCGGGTCGACCTCTTCCAGCATTGGTGCAATCTCCTGCCCATTTACATTGTAGGCCACCACCGCAAAGCCGGCACCTGCCAGGGCGCTGAGTCTTGCTGGATCATGAGACGAGGAGAGAAGGGCAAAGTCATTGACCAGAGGTGCGCCCGCTTTTGCCGCCACGGTGGAAAAGGCGCTCACTCCGGAAACGATGTGCAGCGGAGTTCTCGCGGCCTGTTCCAGTATCCTCCAGCCGGAGCTGAAGATGCTGGGATCGCCGCCCGTGAGGATGGACGCCATGCTGCCGGATGCGGTTGTTTGCATTGCCTCCTTCAGGCGGGCGGCCATCCTCTCGGGATTGGGTCCGCTGTGTGTGACCATTTGGGCAGCGGTGACCTTTTCAATCGATTGCAGGTATCTTTCAGCTCCGAAGACCTTCTGCGAGGCCTGCAGGATGCCAGCCGCTTCCGCGGTCAAATTGAGGGGGTCGCCCGGACCGATTCCCACCAGGTTTATGGCTGCTTGCGGGGCTGACTGGCCACGGAAGCTGCCCCGGCCGAGGATGATCACCAGGGTGGTCATGTCGATCCAATCTCGCAGGCTCTCCTTTTCAATCAGTTCTTTGCTGCTCGTGTAGAATATCTCTTCTCCTTCCCGGCCGACGTTTTTTCCCACCAGGACATCTCTGGGCCCGCAGATCTCTAAAGCCCGCAGGAGCTGCCAGTCGCGCCTTTTGCTCCTCGGGTTGTAGAGGGCGACAGGCATGGCTGTCTCTGCAGCGAGGCGCAGTCGGCCCTCGATCTGCTGCCAGGGGGTGAGCAGATCGCTGAGGCTGATCACGGCGACGCACTCCCGGAAGGCGAGGCCCGCCCGGCAGGCGGCGGCGGTAAACGAGGTCACCCCCGGGATAATCTCCACGGAGGCGGGACTCTCTGCCATCTCCAGGCCAAGGCCGGCCATGCCGTAGACATTTGGGTCTCCGCTGCTCACCAGGGCCACTGACCCCCTGTCCAGCAGATCGATCGCCGCTGCAACTCTGTCCACCTCTCTTCCCATGCCGCTGGAAAATACCTCCTTTCCCGGCAGCAGATCAGGGATAAGATCGAGGTAGGGCCTGTAGCCGACCACATAGTCCGCGGAGCTTATGGCCCTCGTTGCCGCAGCAGTGCGAAGGCCGGGCGAGCCGGGGCCTATTCCCACGATGGAGAGCTTATTGTCCGATGGCAACGGTCACCCTCCCGTAGGCTTTTTTGGCAGAGATGAGCTGACTTGCCAGGGCGAGGACGGCAGGCTCAGCGACTCCGCAAATCCCCAGGTCCTGGGCCCGGGAGGCGGTGCTGGGAGACTGAGAGTTGAGCGTCTCCTTTGAGAGAAAGATCAGTTGCCGTCCCAGCTCTCTAGCAGCCTGCCGCATGCCCTCCTCCTCGCTCTTAAGCCATGCGGTTGCCAGGATGGCGATGTCATCCCGCTTTCTGCCCGCTTCGCAGAGCGCCCTATCGATGGCATCCAGCACCTCCGGGGCGGAGACCCCTCTTCTCGCGCCGATGCCCACAACCAGTCCTCCTCCTTTCAATACCGCCACATCCTCATCCACTACTACGATCTTCGGCCCCTTCAACCTTATAGCGGGAACGTCCTCCCTGAGAAAGGCCAGGTTGATGGCTTTGGAGGCCTGTCTGTTGACTATGGTCGCTCCCAGACCTGCCGCTACCTCCTCCAGGCATGGCCTTCCGGATGAGTCGGTGGCGGTGGTGACTGCTGCAAATAGGCCGAGACGGGATGCCAGGAATCGGGCCAGATCATTGGCTCCGTGGTGGCCTCCCACCACAGGCACGGCACAGGAGAGCGCAGAGTCCACGGCCACCACAGGCCGGTCCGTCCATTTGTCTCTAAGGTGGCCGCAAAGGCTTCGCACAACGATCCCTACGGCCATCACGGCGAGCACCAGCTCATACTTCTCCAGAACATTCTCCATTGCGTCTTTCTCATAAGGGAGGATCTCGGGTGAGTAGCCTTCCTGCAAAGCGGCAGCTATCTTGAGAGCCTTCTCTCTGTCTCTGGGAAAGACCAGAATTGCTACTGATCTTTTTACTGGCGATCCCGGTATAGGTGAGACCTCCGAAATCCTTCTCTTTTCACCACGCCGCCCACCAGGATGAGGGCGCTCTTGCTCAATCCGGCGGCCTCTACCTTTCCGGCGATATCCTCAAGAGTTCCGGTCAGGATCAGTTCATCCGGCCAGGAGGCATGATAGACCACAGCCACAGGGGTCTCCCCCGGCAGGTCGAGGTCCGCGATGATATCCCGGATCTTATCGATTCCCAGGAAGATGGCCATGGTGGTATTGTGCCGGCTCAGGGCAGCCAGCTCGTCCTTCTCCAGGGTGGTTCCGGCGGGCCGGGTGACGATCAGGGACTCTGAGACTCCCTTCAGGGTCAGCTGGGTCTTCAGGGCGGCAGCGGAGGCAAAGAGGGAGGAGACGCCGGGCACAATCTCTGCTTCCACTCCTGCTTCCTCCAGCGGCTTCATCTGCTCGAGTATCGCTCCGTAGAGGGCGGGATCGCCGCTGTGCAGCCGTACTACCTTTTTTCCGGCGGACAGGGCGGCGAGCATCCGGGAATGGGTCTCCTCCAGGGATACGCCGTTGCTGTCCATGGTCTCCGCCTTCAGGCCTTCCAGGAGGGCGGGGTTGACCAGGGAGCCGGCATAGACCACCAGGTCAGCCTCGGCAAGCAGTCTCTTGCCCTTCACGGTGATCAGCTCCGGGTCTCCCGGTCCTGCCCCCACAAAGTGGACCTTCATCATCTCTTACTCCTCCGGGCGAGCAGGACTGAGAAGTAGTCGCTTCTCTCCGGCATCTCGCCGCGAATGATCTTCTCTTGCTCAGTGCAGAGCATCCTTCCCAGGACGAACTCATCATATCCTTCAGCCCGAAGCTCCTCGGCCAGCTTTCTGGGCCGGGTTGCCTTGATCCTGATGACCGTATCCGCAGGCGAGCCGTCCGAGACCATAAATGATCTATCCAGGGGTGCAGCAAGCCGCGAGGCCAGAGCTGGCACCACACCCACGCCTGGTATGGTCTGAATCTCGATCTCGGGATGGCTTTGCCGGATCGTCCTCTCCAGGTGGCTGAAGGTGGAGAAGGTGTTTACGTCTCCAATGCAGGCAAACCCGGCGCTGCCTGAGGCAGAAGCCTCTGCCACTGTGCGGGCGTTAAGAGACCAGATCCTCTCCAGCTCCTCTTTATTCTCGATCATGGGAAACTGCAGGACCTCAGGGCGGCAATAGGGTCGGGCCAGCTCTGCGGCCATCTCTCCCGGCACAAAGACCCTGTTGCATCTCCTAAGGGCCGATGCAGCTTTAATTGTCAATAGCTCCGGGTCTCCCGGGCCTAGACTGATACCGATCAACATTTGCCAATCACCATGAAGATGGGGTTTACCGGTCTCAGGGCGATGTCTCCC
>JAQVZT010000320.1 GCA_028708055.1 Methanothrix sp. | reverse complement strand
GCTACTCTCTCTTGATCGACATGGATCCATCCAGGCATGGCCATGGTGATCAGGGTGGTCAGGGAATGATGAAGAGGGAGATGAGCGAATAGCCTTTAATCGAATCGCCTGCAATCACCCTTCCGATAACCTTGGCCGCAATGGCGGTGCATTGAATTCTTTTCTTAAGGGCGCGAGCTTGGCTCTGGCACTGCTTCTTCTCATCTCGCCAGCCGCCTTATGCCAGGGTGGACATCTATTCTTGAATGTCTATGTGGATGGCACCCCCGGAAAAGCGCTGGTCGTGGGCAATGTGGACGATATATCCGGCCTGGCTTTCCTGGACACCCCCGACAAAATCTACGAGGATAATGGTCAGCTTTACGCGGTATGCGATTCTCTTGTAAAGAAGGACGGAGACGGCTGGCTTCTCTCCTTTCCTTCAAGGGGATATTACGATGAATACCATGCAGTCTTCTTTGTCTCGGGAGGCTTTGACTTCCAGAAGATCAACTGCACCGAAGGACTGGAGGTCCTCTCCAGCGCCCACAACGGCTCAATCGTGCTGGATGTGCAGGGATATGCTCTGACCGATCCCTCGGTCTGCTTCAGCTACGCGGCTTCATGAGCATCAATTGAACCGGCCTGCAATGAGTGGCAATTTTTATCCATTTTTTGATATATCCATTATTGAGATGAGTTATGGGTGGCGCATAACTTCTCTCAAATATCTCCATAAATTCCCGGAACTCTCAAAAAGATGATAAAACCCGGCTGAAGTCACCGGGACAATATCTACCATCTGGCGGTTTGAGATAAATGGAGGTTTTCTGCATGAAGATGATCTGGGCTGTGATAAGGCCTGAAGTAGTTGATCAAGTCGTCAAAGCCCTTGGTGCCGGGGGATTTTCTGCCATGACCCGCTTTGATGTTTACGGACGGGGCAAGCAGAAGGGCGTCATGGTGGGCGGCGAGAATTACGATATGCCCAAGACTGTCCTCATGCTGGTGGTGGAGTCGGATAGCGTTTCCGCAGTCGTGAAGACAATTGAGGAGAGCGCCCGCACCGGAAGCATCGGGGACGGCAGGGTCTTTGTGGCGCCGATAGAGGAGGCTTACACCATCCGCACAGGCGATCCAGGGCTGTGATGGCCTTGTGATGCCCCCCATTTTATGATGAAGGCCAACTCGACGATTGCTATTTGAATCAAGTTTCGTCGATGACCTGCTGAATTTTCATCGATGGACTGCTGAATACTTTGTAGAGCAGTATTGCGGATGCCGGAAATGTGATGATCCACAAGATGCCGATTGCGATAAGGGCCGGATACCTGACTGACAGCAGTATCGCCGGAGCCAGAAGCCCGTGAGCCCGAAGAGCCCACCGCGTCCAGCGAATTAGTCCTGCTCCATCGAATACCTGAGCCGCAAAGAGGGCTGACAGGCTCATGAAGCCATACCCAAGGCCGTCCACTGCCTGCATGAACGATCCGGGATCAAAGAGGAGAAGTGCTACCTCGTCTCCCCTGCCCTGGATGATTTTGGGGATCACGACCGTCAGTTCAACGAAGTATACAAAGCTTACCAGTACTGCATATACTACTGCAAAAGATGCACCGATCTGGCCCCAGACTTTCCTGTCCTGGGTGGCATAGTTGCAGACGCTAACCATGAGCACCAGGAAAGCCGATGCAAGGAATAAAGAAGGGACAAAGAGTGATATCTGGTCCCAGGGCGATGGTATCATCCCCATTGCCACAGCTATTTGGGGCAGAATGTATGCTATCCCAAATATCGCCGATAGTGCTGCGGACCAGCGCCCGATCCTGGCCACAATGTTTTCCATCCGCACCACGCCTCTCTCAGGACAATATTGCTGCTTTCGATGCAGATGATCTGTCTGGCAGGCTCATAAAGTTAACCCACTGTGATGAATTTCTCTTCTCTTCCGGTCTTTTTCCAGTTCGGTTAGGACTCTTCGAATGTGGTGAGCTGGAAAAATGGTCGGGAATTTTCGGGAGAAAAAGAAGAAGTCCACGCCCCTTTATGCCCACGTCACCGGCACATCGTCCGTCCGGTAGTTGGGCCGGACCTTTGACTCGGCAAGGGTCGTGTTCGCCCCGCTTTTCAGCATGATCAGTCCTGTGTAGGCGATCATGCTGCCGTTGTCTCCCATGAACTTTCGCGGCGGCAAAAAGAACTTCGCCCCCCTCTCCTCGCACATGATGTTGAGCATCTCGCCCAGACGCTTGTTGGCTCCGACCCCGCCTACGAGCATTGCTTCCTTCTTCTCGGCATGGGCCATGGCCCTTTCCGTGACCTCGACTAGCATGGCAAAGGCCGTCTCCTGCAGGCTGTGGCAGACATCGGCAAGATCGTATTTCTTGGCCGCCTGGGTTGCAGCGGTGGAGAGTCCTGAGAAGGAGAGGTCCATGCCCTTCACCGTGTAGGGCAGGGGAATGTACTGCTTGGCCTGGCGGGCCAGCTCCTCAACCTTGGGTCCGCCTGGATGCGACAGCCCCACCGAACGGGCGAACTTGTCTATGGCATTTCCCACGCTGATATCCAGAGTCTCCCCGAAGATGCGGTAGCGGCCCTGGCGCAGGGCCAGAACCTGGGTGTTGGCCCCGCTCACGTAAATCACCGCGGGATCTATGGCACCGGACTGCCATTTTCCCACCTCGATGTGGGAGACGCAATGGTTGACGCCCACAAGCGGGACGTCCAATCGAAGGGAGAGGGTTCGCGCCGCCGTGGCCACGGTGCGCAGGCACGGTCCCAGCCCCGGACCCTGGGAAAAGGCGATGGCATCGATCTTCAGGCCTTGCTGGCGGGAGTAGGCCATAACCTCGCCCACCACCTCTGCCATGTGCTGGGCGTGATGCTGGGCCGCCTCGCGAGGGTGGATGCCACCTTTAGCCGGGGCATAGGTGGCGCTCTTCTCGTGGATCACACCCTGCTCGTCCACAAGAGCGGCGCTCAGGTTCCAGGCGGTCCCCTCCAGGCCGAATATTATCATAAGTAGCCCAGTCCTATGTCCTTTCGGTAGCGCATTCCATTGAAACGAATCCGCTTGATGTTCTCATAGGCGCGGGCCCTGGCTTCAGCCAGGCTGCTGCCTCTGCCCACAAGCGTGAGGACCCTTCCTCCAGTGGTAAAGAGCTTTCTCTTGCCGGCGGCATCCTGGCCGAATGCGGTGCCGTTGTGATAGACCAGTACCCCTGGGTCCACCTTATCCAGGCCGGAGATTGGCATGTTGGTGTAGTGCTCACCAGGATAGCCGGGCTTCTCCCCTCCGCTTGAAGCCAACGGCTTGATGGCCCGCCCGGATATGGCGCAGATTCCCAAACAATAGTCGGGCGACCACTGCAGCTCTACAGAATCCAGCTTTCTGTCCAATACCGCTTCTGACAGCCTGAAAAAATCCGTCTCCAGGCGGGGCAATATGACCTGCGTCTCCGGATCTCCCAGGCGGACGTTGATCTCCAGAACGCTTGGTTCGCGCTCTTCTGAGATCATCAGCCCGAAGTAGATCACTCCCACGTATTCGTGCCCCGTGGCCTCATGAAAACCTCTTACCGTGGGCAGGGCAATCCTGTTCATTATCTTCTCTGTCAGGTCATCGTCCAGCCAGGGGTGGGGCGAGA
>JAQVZT010000319.1 GCA_028708055.1 Methanothrix sp. | reverse complement strand
AGAGGGCAAAGAACTGGGCAAATTCTGCGCGCGCATTTTTGATCGAGTCCTGGCACCTACCGATTTCTCAAAAGCAGGAAATGCAGCAATCGAGAAGATAAAGGAAGCGAAGCTCGCAAAAGATGTACTGTTGCTCAATGTCGTGGCAAAGGGCGAAAAGCAATCCCAATTGGACGCATCCCTAAAGATTGCTCACGAAAAGCTTGATGAGATGAAAGCAGATCTGGCTGCCGCCGGAATCAGTGCCAGAACATTTGCCGTCTCTGCGGCCGCTGATGAGCCGAGAACCTATGGCTCAGGCGGCATGGTCAGGGTAGGACCCACTCATATGGCAGCAGTTGGCGGAGTTGTCGATAGGATCCTTTCTGTAGCGGAGATTGAAGAGGCCTCTTTGATTGCACTGGGATCTCATGGCAAAGGCTGGATAGATGAAGTCACCATTGGCAGCGTGGCATCTGATGTGGCCAGAATGGGTCAGCGGCCTGTGCTCGTTGTCCGCAGCAAGAGGTAAAATCCGCCCCTGCAATTGGGGCCCTCTATTTTTTATCCTTAAAGCTATCTATGGCCTCTTTTAGATTATGATATATGGAAAAGATATTTGAGAGGCCGGATATGTCGAGGATATTTCTTATAACCGGCTGAAGCGATGCCATCTTCATCTCACATTCTCTTGTCTTCATCATCTTGAGTGCGGCAAGAAATACCCTCAAACCTGAACTGCTTATGTATTCGGTATCAGATAGATCGAAGACAATTCGGGAATCATTTCTCATGGCTTTGTCCAGATACCTTTCAAGGTCATTTGCCGATATTACATCGACCCTTCCCGAGATCGCTATCACCTGGATATTATCGAGGTCCCTTTCCGTTATCTTCATGATACCTCACTGAACGATATTTTTTCATTATTTAGCTGATGCATCAGCATGCGGCAGATTCTCCAGAGCCGCATCCTCTGAAGAAAATATCTGAAATATCTTATCTAAACCTGTTATCTTAAATACATTCTGCACAAAAGGCTGCAAAGAAACGAGCAGCATTGATCCTTGATTCTGTTTCTGTCTTTTCAAAGCAGCCAGCAGAACCCTCAATCCCACGCTGCTGATATAGTCCACCTTCGCCAAATTGAGGACTATCTTCGTTGTCTTTTCCTCTATTCTTTCATTCAGCTTTGCATCCAAATCCTTGGAGGTAATTGTATCAATTTTTCCCGAAATTGAAATAATGATGATCCCATCCATCATCTTCTCAGCAATTTCCATATATTCACCCTCGTCTTCATCACCCAATTTTTCAGAAGCTAGAGTTGCTTATCTTACCTCTTATTTTTTATCAGTGTCAATTTATTCTTATTATCTTTATAATCATATCTTATTTCATCGGTAAGCGATTTCATGAGATTTATGCCCCAACCGCCAACAGGATGATCCAGAGAATGGTTATCTTGCTCCCGTTTTATAAATCTGGCCGGATCAAAGCGAGGGCCTTCGTCTTCGAGCACCACTCTGATGAATCTCTCCCCAACATCGATTGTGATCCAGATGAGCCCTTCTTCTGTTTTGTATCCATGATTGATGATATTGACATAAGCTTCCTCTACTGCCACCTGCATCTCGGATATCTGCTCTCCTGCAAAACCCCTCTCGGACATTTTTCTGCCGATACAGCCCACGATCTTGGGGATGTTCTCTTTTAAGGATCTCATTTCCTTCCGGCAATGATCTTTCTGATTGCCTCTGGCTTTTATTATTATCAGGGTGATGTCATCATGCTGCTCTGCCTTTTGGCTGAAATTGGCTATATCTGCAAGTATCCTCTCAAGAATCTCTTTCGGCTCCAAGAGACAGCTGCCGATGATCACTTCCTTTAGGCGTTCTATTCCATAAAGCTCTCCAGAGTTGTTCATGGCCTCTGTGATCCCGTCGGTATAAAAGATAGCCATGTCCCCGGAAGAAAACTTGATGCGGCGTTCCCGGTATTCCGCATCATCGACAATTCCCATAACGAGGCCCATAGGCGTTTCTTCTTGCACTGTCCCGACTGCCGATCGGAAGAGCAGAGGGGGAGGATGGCCGGCATTTGCATACTGCATGGAATAATTCTCTCCATCCAGCACGCTGTAGATCAGGGTTACAAACATTCCAGTCGGTGCATCGGAGGCAATCATCTTGTTGGCATTCCTGACAACCTTTGAGACTTTGGGCTGGTTCACGGCATTGGCTCGAATTATCGTCCTGGAGAGCGCCATGAAGATTGCGGCGGGAATGCTCTTACCGGCAACATCGGCGATTACAATCCCATATTTTCCATCCGGCTGGACGATAAAATCATAAAAGTCTCCTCCCACCTCCATGGCGGGAATGCTCGCCGCTGCAATCTCAAATTCCGGAATATTCGGCGTCTTACTGGGAATGAAGCTCTTCTGGATATCTGCCGCGATATGCAATTCCGTCCTCGTCCTTTCCAGCTTCCTCTGCATATTTCTCCTTTCGGTGATATCCTTGATGGACTCAATTGCTCCTACCCTCTTGCCGGCTGCATTATAAAGTATCGCCGCCTTTGCCAGCAGATAAGACCCGTTCGATCCCAGACGTGGTATGAAGATCTCTCCCAGTACTGCATTTCCTTCCTTTTTAAAGCTGGCATACTCGTGCTCGAACTGCTTAAAGGGCATCAGCACCATATCGACCAGAATCGGCCTTCGAAATCCGTAGAATGGCAATGCATGCTCATAATTATCTTTGCCCAGGATGTCATCGGCTTTGACTCCAGTAAGGCTCTCCATGGCTTTGTTCCAAACCATCACCCTGCCCTCCAGATCCACGGCCAGTATGGCATCAGGCATGAATTCGATTATCTCTGCCTGCCGTCTCTCAGACTGCTTGAGAGCTTCTTCTGCCATCTTCAGTTCGGTAATGTCCCTGCCCACAGACTGGATCTCAATTAAAGATTCTGATTGGCTGAATATTCCATGGCTGGTCCACTGGATCCAGCGCCGGCCCTCAGGCCTCTCGAATAGGCTGACAAATGATCTCGTAGGGTTGTCGGGCATCAGATCGCTGACTACATCCACCGCAGGAAGCAGATTTTCTGTCGGGATGAGCTCCTCGATATTTGTTCCCATTATCTCATCCTGCCCGCATGAGAAGAATCGGCAGAAGACCTCATTGCAGTAGGTGATTGTGCCATCGGTCATCGTCCTTAAAATCAAGTCCGATTGCTCTTCGACCACTGCTTTGTAGCGCCTTTCGCTGTTTTTAATCTCTTCATGGGCCAGCCCCAGCGCGTCCAGCATATCATTTACCGATGATGCCAGGCCTGACAGCTCGTCCTTTCCCTGGATCACAAGGCGGGATGCCATATTCTGGCTTCTGCCGATCAATGCAACCCCGGCGGTAAGTGCGCTCAGCCGGTATAGAACGGAACGGTCCAGGAAGAGCAGGGTGAGCATGAAAAGAAAAACGTCTGCCAGTGTGAATAGAACCACAAAGCTGCTCAGGCTCCTTTCCCCCTGCCTGTAGATCGCCCGCGGCGAGTCTATTCTCAGCATCAATAGAGGGTTATTGTAGATATTATCCAGCAGGGCATATCCTGCAATGGTATCGTTGTCCAAAATCCTGACTGCT
>JAQVZT010000318.1 GCA_028708055.1 Methanothrix sp. | reverse complement strand
TCCAGATAACAAACTTGCCGGACAGCCTGAGATCCGTCGACTTTGCCACAATAACCAGAACCGATGGGTCCATGCAGACAACATACAAGGGCTGGCCGCTCTACCTCTATTCTCTTGATAAGGAACCAGGAGATTTCTCCGGAGACGGACGGGAGGACAATCTCTGGCATATAATCAATCCCCAGGATCAGCCGCAGCTATTCTGAATCGCAGACGAAAAGATGGACGGTCTCAAAGGCTAATGGTCTGGGGCCTTCCCCTTTTCGGGATTTTGCCTGGGAAGAGCCATCGCGCACGCTCCGGCACATTGGCTTATAGCATTTTTCTCATAATGACGCCCCCTGGCTGCTTGTGAGAGCTCTTGCCTCAAGAGCCGTTGGCAGACCAACGAGCTTCATGAGGCTTCACGAGGTTTCACATGCAGTCACGGCGATGCTTTGCTCATTCAGGGCGCTTCTTAGATCTGCTCGCCGGCGATCGCCACGAGAATCTGTTCCATCCGCTTTGGCTCGCGATCTGGAAATGGGAGCTGCGTTTTTTCCAGTAGACCAAAAGAATGAAATGGGTGGAAATGAGAATCGATAGCAATGCGCGCGGAATTGATCCTAATCCTGCTGCTGGGCTTATCATCACTTGCAGCGCCAGCTCTTGCTTATTTCGAATCCGGGCCGGTCGGGCCGTACAATGTCTCTTTTAGCATGAATACAACAAAGGACTACAAAGTCATAGTTGAGGCGCCAACTCATGGTATCACCTCTCTCGGAGTGAAATTTGACCGATACAACCTTACCATCGATAGCGATGACTATCTTGCCTGGATGATACTGACCCGCTATGATGAGCCGATGGTCGCCAATATCACTGCCAATGAGTATATTGTCTACAGCGCCCTGGTGAGTGCCGGCGCGGACAAGCCCAAGCTCTACCAGCCATTAATAGACGGCAAGCCGGCAGTGCTTGGTAATTTCAGATTTGAAAGACAATTTCTGGGCCAAGGACAATATCAAGAAGGCGATCTGATCGTCGCGGCATGCTACTCTCCGGACGCAAGAATTTACGAGGACGGGATCTATCGCGGAAGGACCGACTGTCGCATCATATCGACCTTCCCATGGGAGATCATCAGAGATCTGCTCTACACATTGCATGTTCAGGTGCCTGAAGAGCAGGCTGCGCCTTCCAATTTGGCAAATCCACCTCTTTTTGCCAATGCATCTCTCTCAGCCAATCCCTCAACCAATCTCCTTTTTTCCGAAAACCAGTCGCTCCTCATTAACCAGAGCGTAGAGTCGGCCAGCGTCTGAAAATAGTTGGCGCCTGAAAATGGTTTGCTGATCGGCTGCCTGGCGAATGCTGGCTGAGTTTTGTTTTCCCTTTTTCCTGTTGCATCACTCGATGAGGCGAAATCGGCATTATGATTATGCGCAGCTGAATAGAGGGTTCATGTAGACATTAGGTGATATCTACATAAAAATCACCTTTTAATATTAAGCTAATTAACAGGGTATTCGGAGGAATCTCAATTTACTCAATAAAGATGATGTTGTCAATCATGGCGCTGGGAATGCTTGTCATAATAGGCGCCGCGGATGGTGTGGATGATTTTGGCGGACCGGACGGTTTCAGTGGGCATGACGGTCCCGATGGTCATGGCGATCATAACAATTTCGGATATCATGATTGGCTGAATCCAGGCGGTGTTTCGCATATCTATAGCTGGAGCTATCCAACCTACCAGTATTCCTACTGGTATCCGACATATACCTACACCTATCCGATCTATTATACCGAACCAGTAGTCTATCCAACATACCCGACATACCCGACATATACCTACTACTACAATCCCGTAGTCTATGATCCCTGGTATGCAACCAATGTCTATGGGTGGAGCGGAGCTAGCTACTCCTATTCCAGCAGCTGGTCCTGGACTAACCACGGCGGATACTTCTTCTGAAGATCGCGCCCATGGATGCTCTGCATCAACTCAACGGATAGCTAAAAGATAGTCTATATAAGAAGCTCTCAAACCCTGCCGCCGGAAATAGACGCTGGTGGCAGCATTTCATGTATTTTCCCAAATTGCTCAAGTGCAACTTTTTATAAAAAAGGAAATTAAGTGCCTTCAAGCTTCCGTCTTATCCTCAGACTTCGGCTCTGTCGGCTCAGTTGCCTCTACCTCTTTTGGCTCCTTTCCCGGCGGCGAGATCAGCTGCGATGTGACCCGCTCACCTGTATGCTTCTCTACGTAGTCGACCTCTTTCAGCCCCAGGTGCTGTATGATCATCTCTGCCAGGCCGCGCCTGATCATGAGCCATTCCTTGTAATATGAAAGCTCCCAGGGAACGGTAATAACAGCGACATCATCCTTGATTTCCGCTTCCAGGTCCATGCGGGAAAATGTCTTGATGAGGGCCTTGAGCTTCTCCAGCCGATCCTCGACGGACTCGACGATCTTGAATTCGTAGACAATGGTCTTGTCGACCAGAGGGTGGTTATAATCCACGCTCACCTTTCGACCGATTATTCTGGTGACTGTTCCCACCTTATTCTCAACGCCTACGCGCATTCCGACAACTGGCTTTTTATCCTTGAACCTGTTTAATGGGACGATCTCGACCTTCTTGGGATCGCGCAGTCCGAATGCCTTCTCGGCTGGTATCTCCACCTTGCCGCTGTAGCCGATCTCTTTTCCGATAAGATCTTCTTCGAAGCCCTTAACAAGCTGGCCGGCGCCGATTACTATGAGGTGTGGCCCGTACTGAATCTCTTCGTCAAATATTCCCTTTTCTGTGGCAACGTCCTTATCCGTGGCAGCAATTGCCTGCCCGTCAACGCTCTCGGTGTAATCAATTCTGATGAAATCGCCATTCTTCACAGTCATCTTTTATTCCATCCTAATCCTGAATGAACTTAAGCTAATCCGGGGCAAGACATGCCTCAAACCTGATTTATACTTTCGCATTCGTTCAAATCAAGTATTCTGCGATTCTGTCGGTAAGAAGCTGCTCGCAATAGAGGCAGCGCAGAAGGACCGGGTTTTTGGTCTTGACGAGCATCCTGGATTTTATGGGCTCGAGGGTATTGGAGATGCAGTTGGGATTCTGGCAGCGCACCACTCCCACGATCTCATCCGGCAGATCGACGGATCTCTTTTCAATTACCTTGCCGTCCCGGATGATGTTGATGGATGCGGCGGGAGCTATCAGGGCGATCCTGTTGACCTCCTCTTCGAACAGCTCGCGGTCCTCTACCTTAACGATGTCTTTCTTGCCCAGTTTCCGGCTATCCACATTCATGACCACGGAGACCGTGGCATCTGTGGTACCGGCTATTCCCAGGATCTTGAGGACATTGAGCGCCTGGCCTCCCGCGATGTGGTCGATCACCGTTCCGTTGTTGATGGGCTTTACCCGCAGCCCCTTTGGCGCGCCTTTTATCTCGGACATTTTAGCAACCCCCACCGATTAGCATTTTAAGAAGAGCCATGCGAACCGGAACTCCATAGAAAGACTGCTGGAAGTAGCGAGCATGCGGCGTCTCATCCACAGATGGGGCTATCTCGTCCACTCGCGGCAGAGGATGCATGACAATAAGCCCCTCTCTTGCCCCGGCAATGAACTCGGG
>JAQVZT010000317.1 GCA_028708055.1 Methanothrix sp. | reverse complement strand
AATCATGTCCATTCATGGCCGGAAGAGAATGCCTCCGAAATGAATGCATGGCCTGGAAGAGCGAGGATTGCAGCCTCATCCCGCGATCTGATGGAAAAAGCCAAACTCAATTTGAGCTTAAGCTGAGAGATGCCGCACCTCTGATGTACCGATCGCTTCTGGACCTGGTCAGGATCATGGAAGATACATCGAAAGGTTGCAGCAAGTGCGGGCCAGATCTCTGGAACTATGCCCAGGAAATAAGATCTGGGCTTCTCGATGAGCTTATCAAATCTGAGCTGGCCGAGCTGGGAATTGGAAGATAGATTTCCAGCAATTAGAGGAAAAAAGAATAAATTGCATCCTCAAATGCTAAGGGCGAAAGAAATGAAAGGAGCACGATTTATTCGATCCCCTGTAAGGATGATGATAAGCTCAACTCGTATGCCCAATAGCTAGAGAGTTGCGGCCACTTGCTTTGGCCTGCAATAATCTTATATATAATTTACACAGTTATCTACCATCAATGTATTCCACAAAGATTGCAGGATTTCTGTCCTTCTTGGGAGCCTGCCAATTTCTTATTATCATGCTCATCTGCGAGGCTCTCTATCCCGGTTACAGCATTTCAGAAAATATGATAAGCGACCTGGGGATAGGAGTAACGGCAGGATTGTTCAATAGCTCTATAATGCTCCTGGGAGCGATGATGATCCTTTCTGCATTATCATTTCATTCCTTTCACGGCAATAGGCTATTTTCGATTCTGATGATTCTCACCGGTGCCGGGGCAATTGGCGTGGGCATCTTTCCGGAAGATATCAGGCCCTATCACGGGATCTGCGCAGGCATTGCATTCCTTTCTGGCGGGCTATCAGAAATGCTCTCCTTCTTTCTCATAAGATTTCCCATGTCCATGGCAGCAGCCTTTTTGGGGGGGCTTACCCTGGGCTGCCTGGCGCTATTTGCGCTGGGAAGCAACCTGGGGCTGGGCCCTGGCGGCATGGAGCGAATGATCGTTTATCCGGTGATCCTCTGGGGGGCAGGCTTTGGCGGGTACCTGATGGCGTCGGAACGAAGGTAAGCCTTTTCATCTCCTTCTTCCAGACCACCAATCCATTATCGATGGAACATTATAAATGGAACATCATCGACAGAGCATTATCAATGAAGCATGATCGACAGAAGAGGGTTTGACCGATGCCCGAACTTCCCGAGGTAGAGATGGCCCGCCGGTACCTTCAGGATACATCGCTTCACCAGACCATCCTGTCGGCAAGAATCAGGGATGAGCGCATCCTTAGCGGCGTCACCGCTTCCCGGATGGAGCAAGCCCTGACTGGCAGGCAATTTGAATGCGCCATGCGCCACGGAAAGAGGCTATTTTTAAAGCTGCGGGACGATCTCTGGCTGACTCTTCACCTTGGCCTCACCGGAAGGCTGATCTGCCTGAAAAACAGCCAGGATGAGTCCAAACACACCCGGCTGCTGGTTATATTCGAAAACGGCTCTCGCCTGGCTTTCGATGACCCCAGAATCTTCGGTGAAGCAGGACTCGCGGAAAGCCCACGATTATTCCTCGAAGAGAGAAAGATCGGGCCTGATGCCCTGCAGCAGGACCTGAACGGATTTCTGGAAAGCATGCTGGGCAGAAGAGGGCTTATCAAGCCAGCCCTTCTCAACCAGAGGATTGTCGCGGGGTTGGGCAACCTCTATGCCGATGAGGCACTCTTTCAGGCAGGCATCTGTCCAAGGGCTCGCTCTCTATCAGTCGAGCAGCTAACGGCACTTTTCTCCTCAATCCAGGAAACCCTCAAGGCATCTCTGGCGGTTAATGCTGATCTGGAGAAACTGCCAGGCTCCTGTCTCCTGCCCCACCGCCATCCCGGCGGAAGGTGCCCGCTGGATGGCGCTCTGCTCAGCCGCGAGAAGATCGGTGGCAGGACAAGCTATTACTGTCCGACGCATCAGAAAACGAATAAAAGTTAAGGATATATAGTACGAACTATGTAAGATAACTATCCAGTAGCTTTTCAGTAGATCTCGGCTGCTGGCGGGGATGGTAGGAGAATGACAGAAGGAGGAGACGTTTCTTGCGATGTGATCGACCGGTCGGTGCTTGCCAGCCTCCGGGAGTTACAGGATGAAGGGGACCCTGACATCGTCGCCGAGGTGGGCGGATTGTTCCTCAAGCATTCGCCCGATAAGATAAATTCCATTTTGCAGTCTGCGGATAGTAAAGACGCCAAGGGGCTGCAACTGGCTGCCCATAGCTTGAAGTCGAGCGCTGCTTACATCGGAGCCATGCGCCTTTCCGCGATGGCCAAGGAACTTGAGATGATGGGACGGTCCAGTTCATTGCAGGGAGCGGAAGAGCTGGCCATGAAGTTGAAGGCAGAGTATTTGCTTGTTAAAACAGCACTGGAAAAGGAGATCAATGAGCAAGGCTAAGAGCATCTGCGATCGCGTATATGCCGTGGGTGGATCGGGCCTATCTGCTCCGGAAGACGCTTTTATCTATCTGGTGGACGCCGGCTGTGAACTGGTGCTGATCGATTCCGGAGTAGGCTACAGCGTAAGCAGAATAGAGGACAATATCCGATCGCTGGGTTTTGAGCCGGCCAGAGTCTGGCATGTAATCGCCACTCATTGCCATATCGATCATATCGGAGGTCTCTCTGCCTGGAAAGAGCGCTATGGCTCCAAGATCATCGCCCACGAGCTGGACCGGGCGGGAATCGAGGGTGAGAATAACTCTCTCACTGCGGCCAGCATGTATGGCGTGGACTACAAGCCCGTCAAGGTAGACACTCTGCTTGCGGGAGAGGCACAGGAGCTTGTTCTGGGCGATATGAAGTTTCATTTCCTGCACACGCCCGGTCACACTCCCGGCAGCATAGGCGTTTACATCGATACCATGGATGGCCGGGTCCTATTCGGCCAGGACATCCACGGGCCGTTTTCTCCTGACTGGGGATCGGACCTCCAAATGTGGCGCGCTTCCATGCGGAAGCTGCTGGGCCTGCGGGCGGATGTTCTCTGCGAGGGACATGCCGGAGTCTATCGGGGAGATAAAGTAGGAAAGTATATCGAGTCGTACTTAAAGAGATATGCTTAAAATAGCAAAGTTGCTTATAGTCGAGCAAATAAGTTGAGTATAAAATTGTAGGAGGTGGGCCGCATTACTTCCAGATCCTGGCTCATAATAATAGCGGTGGCGTTGATTGCGGGTGCCGTATTTTTCTCTGGGGATCGAGGGCCATCCGGCTCAAAATCGCCCGGCTCCGGATTTAGCTATAGCGTAAACGGTATTCCCGATAACTACTACTTCAGCATGAATGCGGCCGACATAGACAGTCCCATCGAGCTGGTTCGTTTTGCCACCAGCATAAAGCCGGATACAAGCAGTTTGGATATACCGATGAGGGCGGCGTACTACCAGTGGTATCTAAAAAACAGGGGCTTCAATGCGAGCTTCTTACACAGCGATGATTTCAGAAATCAGGGCATAGAGCATGTCTGGCTGCTGGTGAAAAATCAGCAGGGCGAGAGCATGTATGTCGATCCCAGCTCAGACAGGATGAAGGCCGATTCCATCTGCCCAACGACAACCGAGTACAAGAAATATCAAGAGAC
>JAQVZT010000316.1 GCA_028708055.1 Methanothrix sp. | reverse complement strand
TGAAGGAGCTGAAGAGAAGCGGCCTGGGCTCCATGCCAGGAACTGCCGCCGAGATTCTTGTCGACTCAGTGCGCCAGAAGATTTGCCCGAGCAAGATCAATACCGAGAAATGGCGGGAGATAATCACGACCGCCCACATGCTAGCTGTTCCCACCACCTCTACCATGCTCTTCGGCCATGTCGAGAGTCTGGCCGACCGCCTGAGCCACCTGCAAATCCTCAAGGAGATCCAATCTGAGACTGGCGGATTTACGGAGATGGTTCTGCTGCCGTTCATTGCGAGCAATAACTCTCTTGGGAAAATTGCCAGTGGAGCCGACCTTCTGGACCGTCTCAAGATGCATGCTCTGGCCAGAGTCGCCCTCTATCCTAATATCACAAACATCCAGGCAAGCTGGACGAAATTGGGCCGCGGGGCAGCAGCTGCCGCCCTGGATTGGGGAGCCAATGACCTGGGAGGAACTCTCATGGACGAGGCTATCGCCCGCAACAGCAAAGAGCAGCCCAGCATCTCAGCCGCCGAGCTGATAGAGCTCATAGAAGGCCGGGGAAAGAGAGCAGTACAGAGGACCACACTTTACGAGAGAGCTTGAAACAGATTCAAAATTGTCAATGTGCCGACAAAATGCGACGATAAGCTTTACATATTTTGACGATGCACTTGCACATGGTGGGGCTCATTAGAAAAATAATAGTCATCATGTCGATCGCGTTGCTCGCTTTGGTCATCATTTGCTCTGCATCAGCTAAGAATGTTACAGTCTCAGCATCGGCCAAGGACGTAACAGTCTCGGGATCGTCAACCGTGATGCCTCTGGCAGAGGTCGCAGCAGAGGAATTCAATGCCCAGCAGAAGGATTATGTGGTGACGATTTCAGCCGGCGGTACCGGGGCAGGGATTCTGGGCATCGCCGAGCGCAAGAACGACATCGCCATGGCCTCGCGTGAGATAACCGATGATGAGAAGGAACGATTTGGAGATTCCTTTGAGGAGTTCCTTGTGGGCCAGGATGGCATCAGCCTGGCGGTTAGCGATAGGATTTATCAGGCAGGAGTAAAGGGATTGAGCCGGGATCAGGTCCGAGATATATATTCCGGAAATATCACCAACTGGAAGGAGCTGGGCGGCCCGGATGCGGATATTTTTGTGATATCACGAGAAGAGGGCTCCGGAACCCGGGACAGTTTCAATGAGATCGTCCTGGGCAGCAAGGATGCTGAGACTCCGGGCGTTGATATGGTGGCTTTTGCAGGAGCTGAGGTCAAGACCGCCATTTCGGGAAGCGACAAGGCCATAGGCTATCTGGGCTTCAATTATCTGGGCGGAGGAGCCGATGGCATAGCTTTTGACGGAATCATGCCCACCTATGAAAACATCAAGCTGGATCTCTACGAGCTGCACAGGCATCTGTACTTCTATACCTTTGGAAAGCCCACGGGCGGTGCGCAGGCGTTCATAGACTTTGTACGGGGGCCGGAGGGCCAGAAGATTGCTGTGGATGAGGGCTTCATACCTGCATAGCCCTCATGCTATCATTAAGCTGGCTTTATTTCATCAGGCTGGCATACATCAGACTAGCATACCTCAAGCCTGCAAACATCAAGCTTACATAATAGTATGGCAAACCAGTTCTGATGAATGCCCAGAGCACGTTGTCGATATTGTTGTTGTTTTTCATCTTGGCCGGAGCGGAAGGTGGTGCCAGAGAGGTAACGGTTGCAGTTTCGGGGTCCAGCACGGTCATGCCCATGGCTGAGCTTGCTGCCGAGGAATTCAACATACTGCAGGATGATTACAAGGTCAATGTGAAATCGGGTGGCAGCGGCGTAGGAATCGTGGACGTGGCTGAAGGCAGATCCGATATTGCCATGAGTTCCAGAGAGATCAAACTGGAAGAGCGGCAGAGATATGAGACTCCGAGGGTTCGTTTTATCGAGAAGCCTGTAGGATATGATGCCATATGCCTGGTGGTGAGTCCGGACGTCTATAACAGTGGAGTGACATCACTCACCAGCGACGAGGTTAGGCGGATCTATCGTGGCGACATAACAAACTGGCAGGAGCTGGGCGGGCCGGACACGGAGATATTCGCCATAGGCCGAAGGCCGGGCTCTGGAACCAGAGACACATTCAATGAGATAATAATGGGAAGCGTAGAGGCAGAGACTCCTGCGGTATCCTACGACGCCGGAGAGAGCTCTGAGGTCAAGTTCAGCACGCAACGCAGCGATAATGCCATCGGCTACATGGGATACAGCTTCGTCATGAAGGGAGACACAAAAGTGATTGCCCTGGATGGCGTGCAGCCATCTATTGAAAGCATAAAGAGCGGGGCCTATCCTCTGGCCAGAAAGCTCTACTTCATAACTTTGGGCGAGCCCTCGCCAGGCGCTCAAGCATTTATCGATTATATTCTGAGCCCGGAAGGCCAGAAGATTGCCATAGATAACGGCTTCATCCCGATTTGAGGCTGGCAAGCATGTCCGTTTCTCCTCCGCTGCCCGCCGCACGAAATCCCGGCTTGCGTTATCCCCGGGAAGCATCAGAATAGATCGGTTCAGTGCCCGGGTCACAGGAGGGAAAAGCGGCGGCCAGACCCTGGCTGATGTGATACAGAGATTCCTCCTCAGCAGAGGATTTTCTCCGTCCTTTTGGCGGCCTTTACCGCCCACGAATTAAGCAATTCTTTAAATTGGATCTTTATCGCGAAGAATTCCTCATCGCTTATGTAATGAGATTCAATTTTAGAGCCGCTCCACCAGTCAAATTTACCTTCATTAAGGATGGTGATGAGCAGAGCATGCACCTCAAACCAGTCGTAATTGATGCCCTGCTCATTTAATGCCTTTGTGAATTGGGGGCAGATGTAAGCAATGCATTTTGGCGCCTTGTGCGTTGCCAGAATGCAGCCGCTTTCGCTGGAATAGGGGCATCCGGGTGTCAAATTGCCGACGCCGTATATCTTAATTCTCTCTTCATCCAGATCCCTGCAGCCGCGATATTTTTTAGGATAATTGGCGACATTTTCGTTGCAACAACCATTACAGTTGATGCCAAAGTTTTCCCTGCAGTATCCGGTCCTGTCAAAAAAATTATGCAGCAGAGATTCCATCTCCAGATATCTGTCTAGGGATCTTCTTGTTACGGACGCAATTTTCTGGGGCATAGCAATATCTTAATAATAGATCATGTTCTTAATAAACATATCTGAATGATGATTTACCGAGTGCGAATCTATTCCCTATCATAACTTTTCTATACTTTGCAGCCTAACATTTGTTCATGATTGTAGCTGATTTTTCCATGATTCCCATGGGATCGGGAACCAGTGGGTCCATCTATGTCAGAGCCGTCCATGATCTATTGAGAGAATTGGATGTTAAGTTCATCCCCGGGCCGATGTCAACTGCCGTTCAGACCGAAAGCCTCGAACAGCTTTTCGAGACAATAGAGAAAGCAAATCAGCTTCTTATAAAGATGGGCCTGCAAAGAATAATCACATCCATCAGGATAGACTACCGTCTGGACAAGGAAATAACAATTGAGTCAAAGCTCGGAATAGCAGGAAAATGACTGCCTCCACCTGCAAATCATGTCCATTCATGGCCGGAAGAGAATGCCTCCGAAATGAATGCA
>JAQVZT010000315.1 GCA_028708055.1 Methanothrix sp. | reverse complement strand
GTGTGTGGCAGTGATAACCGTCTTTCCGGATCTTGCCAGCTCCTGCAAGAGTTCGACCAGCCACAGCTGCGTTCTTGGGTCCAATCCCGCAGTAGGTTCATCCAGCAAAAGGACATCCGGATTATTGACCAGCACCGTGGCGATGCAAACTTTCTTTTTTTCTCCCCCGCTCAGAGTATGGGGCGAACGATCCCGCAGCTTTGTGATTCCCATAATCTTCAGAACGTCCTCCACTCTGCGCTTAACCTCATCAGCAGGAACCGCTAGCTGCAATGGCCCAAAGGCGATCTCCTCATAGACCGTGGGTGAGAATAGCTGGATATCTGAGTTCTGAAAGACAAATCCCACCTTCGTGCGGAAATAGGACCGGAACTCATTGTCCTTAATGGCATCAAAAACGTCCTCGGTTATTTTGTTGTCAAAGGCAAAGAACTCTCCAGAGGTAGGATAGATCAATCCATTCAGAATGGCCAGAAGAGTCGATTTGCCGCTGCCGTTTGTGCCAATTATTGATACCTGTTCTCCGCGATTGATCTTTAAACTGATATTTCTTAGTGCATTTATCTTTCCCACGTATGAATATGAGATATCTCTCAAGTCGAAAATAGTGTCCATATTTTTACATCCAAAAGAGATTATGAGCGGCCAACACAAGCAAAACGCTCAGCGATATGGCCGCAGCAACTGCGAAGTAATCCCGGTTTAACATCTTGAACTCTTGCATGACCCGGACGTCGCCATTAAAGCCGCGGGACATCATGGCCATGTGCACCTTCTCGCTCATGTCGATGGACCTTATCAGCGTATAGCCCATGCGCCCGCCAACCCATTTCTGCTCATCGATCATGCTCCGGGACTTGATGGTCCTGGCTTTCTTGGCGGTGTACATCTCCCGTACCATGTCCATGAGCAGGAAGATGTATCTGTAGGCCATCTCCAGTGTAAGGACATAGATCTTGGGAACTCCAACCGAGCGCAGGGATTTGAAGAGGACCTGCTGCGGGGTAGTGATAAAGAGCAGGACCACTGCCGAGACGCAGGTAGCGACACGCATGGTGAATATGATTGCCATGTTGACCCCCTGCTTGGTGATGAAAATACTCTCCGGCAGGGAAAAAGGTCCGATGGCGGCTCCTGGCCCAAGGTATGCCAGCTGAAGGAGAGGATCGCCGGGAAAGAAGACGTTGAAGATCATGGGCAGGGCGATTATGCCCGCAAAAATGGGAATAAAGAGCCAGACGCGCTTGATAAAGAATAGTACATCGACCTTGCTGAGATACGCGAAGAGCAATGTCGTCAGGTAGACCAGGATCAATAGATCGAGGTTGCCTACTATGCTGGTGGCAAATATTATTGCCAGAATGGAGATCAACTTGGCCCTGGGGTCCA
Organism: Methanothrix sp.; assembly: GCA_028708055.1. Classification (GTDB taxonomy): domain Archaea; phylum Halobacteriota; class Methanosarcinia; order Methanotrichales; family Methanotrichaceae; genus Methanothrix. The sequence continues at coordinate 2,250 of JAQVZT010000315.1, read as the reverse complement.
GAGTCTGCAAGAGGCCGTCTCGCTTGGCATAGGTCTCAGAGACGAAGGCCTCCTGCAAAAAGCTGAAGATTCCATCTATTGTCTTCCCTACAAAGCCCTTTTTGCCGTGATGTACCGCAGAGCACGAGCAAGGGCCGACATCTACTTCTTTCATCCATTCCGGGATCATTTCATTCTGCTCCTCTTCCTAAATTGCAGATTATAATCTTATGTTCTAATAAGTTTCATTCCCATCATCCTCGAAAACAAAAAATTTAAAAAAGGTGCTAGTCTTTGGCAACCTTTTTGCCTACGAAATAGAGCAGACCACCGCAGACAATAACGCCGATTACTGCAGACAAGATGTAAGTCATCGCTGCTGCGCTCATTGATTCGCCCTGCTCAGGCAGCGCATAATCCGGCATGGGTGCACTCCAAAGCGATGAAAGCTGCTCCAGACCGGGAGGTACAAAGCCGAGCTTCTCCTTAACCTCCTCCGGCCCCCATTCACCAAAGGTCTCTCCGACTGCCAACAGCCCCAAAGGCGCTAAAATAATCAGCGCAACCAGGCCGATAGCAAAGTTTTTCATTATCTTATCCATGGGTGTAACCTCACGCCGTGCTTGGGCTCTTCTTTTTCATCTTCTGCGTTGCAGATTTTTCTCCATAGAGCAGAGTGGTATCCGTCCTCTGGATGTAGGCAAAGATCAGCGCTGTAATGAGTGCCTCGAGGATGCTGAATCCGAAAACGTGCTCCAGCACCATGGCCGGAACTGTTACCCCCAGCGAGTAGGGCATGTAGAGCGGGACTCCCTCCGCAGTATGATGTAGCATGGGCTGTATTCCGAATTCAAAGCCCGTAAATGCAGCGGCGATTGCGAGAGATACATAGCCGGCAATGGCTGCGGCAATGACTCGTCTCGAAGAAGTAATTTCTGTGCTCCCGCTGATGAGCTTGTAAACATAATAGGCCACAAAGGGCATAACAACTGCCATATTAAAACAATTAGCTGCGATCGCGGTGATGCCGCCATCGCCGAACATCAGTGCCTGCAATACGAGGGCAACGGATATGGCAATCACAGCCGCCCATGGTCCCAGAACAATGCCGATGATGGCGGCGCCTACGGCATGGCCGGTGCTGCCTCCGGGTATTGGGACATTGAACATCATTATGACAAAAGAGAACGCTGCTGACAGCGCCAACAGGGGAACCTGTCTTGACTTCAGCTCAGAACTGAGCTTTCTTCCCGCATAGTACCAGATGGGGATCATTATGATCCACAGTGCGATATAAGTGTATGGCCCTAAATAGCCATCCGGAATGTGCATATTTTCACCGCTGATCCAAATGCCATTCAATTATAAATAGCTATCTTTGGTCACACTAAGTAGCAATAATTAGAAATTCTTATGCCAAACTTATGTGGGTGTGCATGTCATGCGGTATTTTATTGATATCAGATTCCATTATCATAGGATTTTTTGTGGATTAATTCCCGGCAAAGCCGGACTGTATGGTCGATCTTTTCTCAGAGATCCTTCCTTCTTCAAGGACGATTGTTTCGTGGGCCATGAAGCTGATCACCTCGCTCTGATGAGAGATAAGCAGATAGGCAAGGCCCATATCTCTTTGCAGCTCCTTGAGGAGATTGAGAATCTGGGCCTGCACCGATATATCGAGAGCAGATGTGGGCTCGTCCAGGATTATCACCTGCGGCTTGAGGAGCAGCACTCTGCCTAGGGCTACTCTCTGGCATTGTCCTCCCGATATTTGGCCGGGATAGCGGCAGAGCAGCTCCTCAGACAGGCCAACTTTCTCCAGCATTTCGCCGATCATCTCCTGCCATCTTTCGCGGGGAATCTTTAGCATGGCCAGGACCTCGGCAATAGACTGCTCAATGCTCTTTTTTGGATTCAAAGATCCTTCCGGATCCTGAAAGACCATCTGCACCGCCATCCTGAATGCAGTGGTTTCGCTTTTGCTCATTGATCCAACCTCCTTTCCGTCAAAGACGATCCTGCCCGACGTTGGCCGCTCTATTCCGGCGAGGATCTTTCCCAGGGTGGTCTTGCCCGAGCCCGAGGGTCCCATCAATCCCACCGTCTTTCCTGACTGCAATTGCAGAGATATGCCTGTTAGAACCTCATGCTGCTTTCTGAAGATCAGGCCAGATTCGTAGACAAGCCTCACATCCTCCGCCTTCAGTATAGCCAGCATCTCACCTCCCGGCTCATGCTCTCGCTGCCGCTGAAAGTCGCGCTCATGCC
>JAQVZT010000314.1 GCA_028708055.1 Methanothrix sp. | reverse complement strand
CGCCTTAGCGTCGGCTGCAGAATCCTCTACAGCATCTGCAAACCAGACAGATAACCAGACAGCATTGGCCGCAGATGAAACGAACGCAGCAGAGAGCAGCGAATTGGCCGCACCCGTCAGCGTGCAAGGCATCTGGAAGATCTCCATGGCAGGCACGGACATCATCATGGCCTTGAACCAGTCGAGTGAGTCGGTCTATGGTCGAGCCAAGTTCGAAGGCGAAAACCCCTGGAACGGTGCCGTTGCCGGATCGCTCTCAGGCAATTCGATCCACCTCTCTTTGGCGTACCTGCAGGGAGATGTGCTTGCATCCGCCTATCTTGCAGGCACGATCGAGGGTGACTCCTTTGTCGGCAGCTACGTTCGATCCGACAGCAGCGGCAAGGCCGCTCGGGGCGATCTCGCCGCCACAATGATCAGCCCGGACACGTCCGGCTACACGATCGCATCTGTCGCGCCAGCAGTTGAGAGCGTCCCGGAGACGGAGGCATCCGCTGCCGAGAGCGCCCAGCCGACGGCAGTCAATATCACCGAGAGCGCCGCACAACCGGCAAAAAACGTCCCGAGCAAGTATAAGGACGTAACGCAATTGGCAAAGGGAATTGATCCTAATATAATGCCGATGATGGCCCCGCTGTAAATTCAAGTAACGGCAGCGAAAACGGCTGCGAATGTGCCGGGATATCCGGCACCGATTTTTCTTCAAAAAGAATAGTGAGTTGTGCAAAGCTTCTATTTGTGTCTGTTTGCTGCCAAGATCTTTGTTCCAAGATCTTTATATCCATTGATCAATTCTCTCTATTAGAATTCGATGATCTAGCTGATGATTTTGGGAGGGATACGGTGAGAGCTATATATTGGAGTCAGATTCTTCTGCTATGCTTGATGTTTTTCCCGCTGTCAAGCGTGCAGGCGTCGGTAATGGATGATGTAAGCGTCGCTCAAATATCGGAGAATTGCGATAAATGGAAGGTCAGCTTCAACTGGTCTGAGATGGATGCATACAAAAGAAGTGTCTCTCAAGGCAATAGCGAAACGGGGAATGTTAAAACGCTGGTTGATACGCTGGTCATGACTTCGTCTGCAGACGCCAAAAAGGTGCTGAAGGTCTCAGTCATTATGTACTCAAAAAGCATTGCCAGCCAGGTGTCTTCTTCGGTTTTGATGAACATGGCCAATGATACGCTCTCCAAGTCGGGAGTCTGCGGAAATATCAGTCTTGAGAATAGAACCATAGACGGTCGGCCCGGCATTTATGCCAGCGGAGTTAAGTGTCCTCTCGGGAATCCGGTTTATGCCGCAATCTTTCCGGTAAGCTATCATCTCGATCGGCCCGGCGGGGTTCTGGATTCCAATGCATTAACCATAGTTCTCTCCACCTACGACCGGGAGATAACAGATCGCTTTGTCAATTCGGTGAAGATTGAGCAGACTAAATAATATCAAATAATATCAGTACCTGTGTCCAGAACCGGTATGTATATGTCGAGATTTAGGGGAGCAGAAGACCTGGCCAGATATATTTGCACGAACTACTCCGGTCGCGTGGTCGAGGTCGGTGTGGGCCACTTTCCCGATGTTGCAGCAATCCTGAAGACGGGAGGGATGGATGTGATACTCACGGATAAGGAGTCTCGAGCTCTCGGCAATCTGACTGTGGTGAAGGATGATATCTTCTCGCCCCGGCTGGAACTGTATCGGGGAGCCAGCCTGCTTTACTCCCTCCGTCCGCCCCAGGAGCTGCAGATCGGCATGGGCTCGCTTGCAATCAAGGTGGGTGCCGATGTGCTGATCAGGCCCCTGGGAGACGAGGTGGCGATTTTGCCCGGTTTTTCCAGGCGGCTGGTCAACTTCGGCGAGACCGGATTCTTTCTCTTCCGTCCGATTCGCTAATTTTTGCATTCTTCTTGGCCAATTCGCCAATCCTGGGACGATTCTCTTGAGAACATCCGAGACTATCACTGCAGGCAAGGATGCCTCCAGGATCATGCCCCGGCTCTGCGGTCCAAGGTTCAAAGTCCAGGGTCCCGAAGTCCGACTGCATGAGTGGCACATAAATAACAGCCAACAGAGCAATTAACCGATGCAGCTTTGTCAGGCCGTTTGGTCCAAACGGCAGGGCGGCCAAAGAGTCATCGGCTGTGATGGCATTGCCGGAGAGTCGTCATGATTCTCTCAACAGTTCTCAAGAGCTCTCAACAGATTCATTTGTTTGAAATCGATACTCTTAAATATTGTAAGCTAAAATTATTAATACAGATTATCTAAGAAATGCATAAGTGGGATGATTATGGGCGTTGGTTATAACTGGTCGGGAGATGTGATCCTTAGGGATACGGTCATGTGGGATAAGAGAGCCGTCTTGGGAAATACAAATGTCTACATTCCTACAGACATTCGCCAGTGGCTCAGTTCCACGGAAAGCGAGGTGATAATTCGAGCCTTGCAGGAGCTTTGTCTTCCCACAGCTCGGGAAGCCGGAACATTTGACCTGCGGGCCTGGACTGTTTGGGACTATGTGGCCCGCTGTGTGAAGTACGTCACGGATAAGCAGTTTTGCGGCCTGGAAGACTTCTGGCTCTTCCCGGAGGAGACTCTTATGCTGCATAAGGGCGACTGCGAGGACAGTTCATTTCTCCTGGCTACTTTCTTGCTTGCCAGCGGCATCTCCGAGCATTGCGTTCGAGTTATCTTGGGAAAGGTCAGCTCTCCGGATGGGGAATACGGCCACGCCTGGGTGGTGTACCAGAACGAGGCCGGGGTCTGGTGCCTGCTGGAGTCCACGCTGGACACGGTTCCTGCTCAACTTACACCTGCCGATCCGCTCTCACAGCCGGGCAATCAATATGTCTATCAGCCCCAGTTCTGCATGAACGCCACTCATCTCTGGTCCATGACGCCGGTTAAAACGCAGATGGCTGATTACTTAAAATTGCGAAGCAGATCTAAGAAATCAAAAGTGATTCCTGCACGTTCTATATTTTAAACTTAATTTAAATTTTATTTTAAAATGAATATCATCGGCTTTGCAGCGGGGCGGGCCTTGGGCCGGGATTGTTAGCGGGCTGAAAAGCGGTCTGGATAGAAGACCAAATGAAGACGCGATAAATGCTTCAGCATACACTCGACTAAAAATAGGATTTATCGTTTCTTTCAGCAGCTATTTTAGGCAACTATTAATAGCAATAGTAATTATCTCCGCTTGCTAACCTTGAAAAGAAGATAAGGAGATGTCTCGGTGTTGATAATGAGATATTTATTTGGATCAAATCTCAGTAAACTCTCGGTCTCAATCCTAATCCTGCTAGCCGCATGCTCCCTTGCGTGCGCTGACGATTCGGTTTATTCCGGCGATCTGTCCGGCCAGTGGAATATGGTTGCCAACACGAATTTTAACTTCATTTTGGACCTGCAGCAAAGTGGCAACCAGATCACGGGCACAATGACCAGCACCGATGGAGCCTCCGAGCCGGTGGATACCATCAGCGGCACTGTATCCACTGACGGAACAATACAGTTCAGCCGGGAACGTGCCGGTCAGTGGACGCAGGTCTACACCGGCAGTCTGTCCGGATCGGTTGAGTCCATGACGATTACCGGCAGCTTTAGCCAAAACGGCCAGGGTCAGTATCCCTGGAGCGCCGGCAAAGCGATTGAA
>JAQVZT010000027.1 GCA_028708055.1 Methanothrix sp. | reverse complement strand
CCTTCGGAGACGATGGTGCGGTATCTGAAAACGGAATGGTGATCGGAACCTACCTTCACGGGCTCTTTGAGAATGACAACTTCCGCAATGCATTTCTCGATTTTCTCTTCCGCCGCAAGGGCCTCGGCAATGGCATGAGCCTGCCCTCCAAGACAGAAGCAAAGTTCGGGGCGTCGAAGGACGATGGCTTTGAGCAGCTGGCCAAGGCTACGGTGGCAAACCTGGATATGGCAAGGATCTGGATGATGCTCGGTATGAACATCTCGTCTGCACCTCAAGAGAATAAAGAGGACGACCTATCCTAGCTACAAATAATTTAAATCTTTTATTATTTTTTCAGTTACTTTCATATTTGAGTGCTTTGCCTTTGGCGGCTTTGCTATATGAAACACAATAGAATGCATAGCCAATAAGGACACATAGGATTACATTGATAATAAATGATGCGGATGACAATGTATTTATGAACCAGCCCAATGTCCAAAAATAGACCATTTGTATGAGAAATATGTGATACGATGCTTGGCCAATTTCAGAAATGCACCGGATGCATATGTTACCAATGTGCTTGGGAGCTACAGACAATCCAATCTCAACAAGAACTAACGGCCATACAAATGCCAAAGCATTTTGGCTGCCCCAGCTTTGTTGTGCCAGAGGGGTGAAACCAAAATAATTCACACCAGTTATATAGATGGCACTCATTATACCGCCAACAAATGACCACGTTCGGCCTTTTCCGAGCGCTAGCCATATGCCCAGTCCGAACGCAAATAGATATCTAATAAAGGTAAGTCGGTATATCCAATCAGGCATTTCAGATTTGAGTGCATATGCCTCAAAGACCAGGGTAAAACAAAATGTCCCAAAAAGCATTAATGACAAATTTCTGCGGGCTAATAAATATAGTATTGGTAAAATGATAACTAATGGAATCAGCACTGGAACAAAGAAGCTTCCCGGTCCATAACCACCGGTTATAACAGATGTGAATATGTGGGGGTCGCCATAATACTCATGAATAACTGTATGAATATGCTCTAATGGCCTTCCAGTGACCGATGCGAGCATCCCTGCGATATTATTCTCAAACAGATTGACAAATAAAATAAAAAGAATTTCGATTGCCAAGATAATACTATATGGATATATCAATCTACTGAGTCTGCGAGGTGTATTATTGTAACACTGACCGAATGTAGTTGCACCTGCCCTCAGATAAGATTTCACTCCATTATACCCTGAAATAATTATAAATATTGGAACTGCTTGCGAAATATAATATGGTGCACCCAATCGTAGCAAGGTCGAGGAATCCCAGCTATGAAGTAGTATTACTGAAATTATGGCCAAGCCCTTTAGTATATCAATCGGCACACTACGATCTCTGGTAGCATTCCTGGCTTCCTGCCAAAAATCTTGTCCCATGCCCATACCTATTCTGTCCCTGGTCGTCGAAAATACTCTCTGCAAGTCGCCATTCCTTGTTAATATCTTTTATGGCAGAAAGCGGATCGCTCTATCAATCAAATCTACAATTTTATTTGCAGATTCTATTCCAAAATAATGAGTATATAACGTCAATGAATTTGGGACTGGTCGGCTCCTTCGCATGCAAATATCTTTTATTAGCAGAGGGCATTCTCTTCGCCTGATGAAGCTCGGCGTTCTCTTCTCGGGCGGCAAGGATTCGGTCTTCGCCTGCTGGCGGGCGATGGAAAATAATGAGGTGGCATGCCTCATAACACTGGTCTCGGAAAACCCGGACAGCTACATGTTTCATACGCCCAACATTTCTCGCACCGGCATGCAGGCGGAAGCCATGGGCATTCCTCTTCTAACCTGGAAGACTCATGGCATCAAAGAGGAGGAGCTTTCCGACCTTGCAGCGGCCATTGCCGCCGCTAAAGAGAGATTCGGCATCCAGGGGATAGTCACCGGCGCCATCGAATCGGTCTACCAGGCGGCGCGGGTGCAGAAAGTCTGCCGCGAACTGAATCTATGGTGTTTCAACCCCATCTGGCAGACAGATCAGGTCAATTACCTCCGGCAGCTTCTGAGAGAAGGCATCTCAGTCCTCATCTCCGGAGTCTTTGCCTATCCTTTTGATTCCTCCTGGCTCGGAGCGTCCTTGACCGAGGAACGCATCCGGACGCTCGAGCGGCTCGAAAGGAAGTACAGAATAAATCCTTCCGGAGAGGGAGGTGAGATAGAGACCTTTGTCCTTGACGCCCCATTCTTCAGGAAGAGAATTGAGATCCTGAAGGCATCGAAAAGATATGCCAACTACCGGGGAAGGTTTGTCATAGAAGAGATGCGTCTTGCCGACAAACCGGCAAGCCCGATATGCCCTATTTGCGCCGATAATGCGGTACAGCTTCCCGGCAATGCCGGACGGTCCGAGGATGCTGAACCGCCTGTTAATGCCGGAGCGCTTTCGCAGATGATAGAGCCCTGCAATAGACCCGGCAACGAACGGATCAATGAACTGATCAGAGGGCGCATACTTCTGATCGACCTGTGCTGCGAAAAGGACTCGCTATCTCATTATGAGTTTGTCCTGCCCATTAGAGACGCCCTGGAGCGAGCGGGAGCCTGCTGCGAAATTCAGCATTATGCAGAGGTCGAGCCACGCGATAGGGCCAACTGCGACAAAATCGTCCTCTGCGGAACTGCTCTGATGGATAATGAGTACGCAAAGCATTTGCAGTCTTTCTCCTGGGTAAGGGACTGCAAAAAGCCCGTTTTGGGGATCTGTGCCGGTATGCAGGTAATCGGCGCCGTTTATGGCGGATCGATAGTGAAGGATCAGGTTATCGGCCTCCAGGATATCGAGATCGTCAGGGCGTCGCCGCTTCTGGGCGAGCCGCGGCGGATGGAGGGCTATCATCTACATAACTATGCAGTAACATTGCCGCAGGAATTGTCTCTCCTCGCCGGGAGCATTGATATAGCAGAGGCTTTTCAGCTGGGCACCGATCCAGTTTACGGCCTTATATTTCATCCCGAGGTGCGAAACAGATGGATACTGGAGCGTTTCGCTGCTCTCTAGATTGGCCGGAAGGCCATTTCCTACGAAACCGATTTATGTAATGAATTATCACAACTGCTTCATTATGCAAGACTACTCCCTCAATCAATTCTTGGCAATGGCCAAGACACCGCCACTGGACATCGAGATATGCGATGTAACCCTTCGCGACGGTGAGCAGATGCCGGGAGTGGTATTTCGTGCCGATGAGAAGCTGGATATTGCCCTGCGGCTGGATGAGATCGGCGTCGAGGTAATTGAAGCCGGATTTCCTGTGGTCTCCGCAGCGGAGATGAACGCCGTAAAGGAAGTCTGCAATCTGGGACTTGATGCCAAGATCTCCGCCCTCTGCCGGTCCGTCAAAAAGGATGTCGACGCTGCCCTCGAATGCGGGGCCGACATGGTCAGCGTTTTCATAGCTACCTCAGATCTTCATTTGAAGTACAAGCTGCATATGAGCTGCCCGGAGGCCATCTCCTGCGCTCTGCAAACCGTGGAGTATGCCAAGGACCACGGCCTGATTGTCCGCTTCTCGGCAGAAGATGCTACACGTACTGATTTTGAGATACTAAAGAAGCTGTACAAGAAGGCCGAAGACTATCATGCCGATTACATCAGCGTCGCCGATACAGTGGGAATCATGAATCCGCGCACGACCTATTACATGATAAGCGAGCTAAAAAAGGTCATCAAGATCCCCATCTGCATGCACTGCCATGACGACCTGGGAATGGCCCTGGCCAATACCCTGGCGGGAGCGGAAGCTGGGGCAAAGCAGCTTCACACCACTGTGAACGGCATTGGCGAGCGGAGCGGAAATACGCCTTTAGAAGAGCTGCTCGTGGCTCTGAGGCTTCACTATAACCTGAATTCCTATGATCTCACCAAAGTTAAAGACCTCTCCAAGCTTGTGGAGACCTACTCGGAAGTCCCGGTGGCAAAGAACAAAGCCGTAGTGGGCAGCAATGCATTTGCCCATGAATCAGGTATTCATGTCGCAGCCGTTCTGGAAGAGCCCCGAACATATGAGCTCTACTCGCCGGAGATGGTGGGAGCAGCCCGGCATATAATCATAGGCAAGCATACCGGAGCCAAAGCTCTGAAGTATATCACCCAGAGAATGGGCTACTACCTGAAGGACAAGGAGCTTGGGGACCTCTCGGAACGGGTGAAGATGTGCAGCGAGTTCAAGCATCCCATAAACTGCGAGGAGCTGCGAAAGCTGATACTTAACATGGAGAATATCGAGGTCATCTATCCGGGGCCTTGATCTCTGAGCTATCCAAAAAGTTTACTAACTAGCTATTCTTATAGGCGAATCAAATTGATAGGGGGACTTGATTTTTGAGCACACTGGTTACTGGAGGCGCGGGATTCATCGGATCCAATCTGGTCGAGGAACTTTTGGCAGCAGGGGAAGATGTGGTGGTCCTGGATAACATGCATACAGGAAGCCCAGAAAATTTGAAGGGATTGGAGGGCAGCTTGAAGCTCTTTCATGCAAGCTGCAATGATCTCTCTGGAATGGATCTTCATCCCGAGATGATCTACCATCTGGGAATTCCATCCTCCTCTCCGATGTACAAGAAAAACCCTTACCTGGTGGGCGAAGCCATCAACGGCTTTACATCTGTCTTCGAGCTGGCCAGAAGGTCGGGATCGCGAGTGGTTTACGCTTCGTCTTCCTCACTCTATAGCGGCCTATTGCCACCCCATCGGGAAGACATGACTATCAGGGTATCGGACTACTATACGGAAGCCCGCCTGGCCATGGAGCGGATGGCAGAGCTTTACAGGCAGCTCTACAACATCGACTCCGTGGGCATGAGGTTCTTCTCGGTGTACGGGCCGAAGGAGACTGCCAAGCAGCAGTATGCAAACATGGTTACTCAGTTTCTCTGGGAGATGCAGAATAAAAAGACGCCCATAATATTCGGGGACGGTTTGCAGACGAGGGATTTCACATTCGTTAAAGATGTGACGCGCGCCTTGCAGCTGGCTATGAAGTCGGACTATCACGGCATTGTGAACGTGGGCACGGGAAAGGCTTACACCTTTAACCAGGCAGTCGAGGTTTTGAATGAATGCATGGGGCTGGATATTAAACCGCAATATGTGCCCAATCCCATAAAGAATTATGTTCTGCATACGCTCTCTGATACTGCCAAGTCGGAGAAGGTTCTTGGCTTCAGGGCAGGCTATCGCCTTGAGGACGGAGTAAAAGAGCTCATCAATTACTATGCAAAGTAAGGCGGCGATGTACTTGGATACTTCCGGGAAAAATATTCTAATCACTGGAATAAGCGGATTTGTCGGTTCACGAATGGCCAAGCGATTGGCGGACAACGGCGCAAATGTCTACGGCCTGATACGCCGCCGGGCAGATGGCAGAGTAGCGCATAACCTGCAGCGTCTGGGTCTGAAAGATGCCGTCCGCCTGGTAGAAGGCGACCTGGAGAGCATATCTAGCATAGGAAGCGCTCTTACCGCCAGCGACCCGGATCTCATCATTCATCTTGCCGCTCAGTCTTTTGTACCTCGATCTTTCGCGGACCCCAATGAGACCATGCTATGCAACTGCCAGGGCACATCCAACCTCCTGGAGGCCATCAGGATAAAAGATATGGACAGCGTGGTGGTCTTCGCAGGAAGCAGCGAGGAGTATGGCCTAGTTCTCTCCTCCGAAGAGCAATACAAAAAGGCACTCGAGAAATACGGCAGCATATTCCCGGCTCCTCAGCAGATGCCGGAAGTGCCCATCGCGGAGACCAATCCTCTCCGACCCATGTCTCCCTATGCAGTGAGCAAAGTCTATGGCGATTTTCTGATGAGAAACTACTGGTACTCCTATGGAGTCAAGACCATAGTCTCCAGAGCGTTTAACCACGAGGGTGCAGGTCGAGGTAACATGTTTGTAACATCGGTTGCCACCTCTCAGGCTATGAAGATGAAGCTCGGAGAGCAGGATGCCATAACCATCGGAAATGTAAACGCTTTTCGCGATTGGAGCCACGTGGATGATGTCATAAACGGCTATATGCTTCTGGCGGAGAAGGGCAGATGGGGAGATGTTTACAACCAGGGCTCCATGAGGACCAATTCCGTGATGAGCTATCTGCTGATGAGCCTTGAAGAAGCAGGCTATCCGGTGAGCAGGATTGAGACGCTCAAGGGTGATAAGGCCATAAGGGACCCCAACGAACCGGATGACTCAAAGATATTCGGCCTTGATTTCGAAAAGACGAAGATTGATGGCATGATGCTGCGAGGTGAGCTGGAGTTCTCGGCCCAGGATGGCGGCGTTAAGGTGAAGGCGGGAGAGAAAGAGATAAAGATCATCTTCGATCTGGAGAGGTTCAGGCCGGCTGAGGTTCCAATACTGCTTTCGGACACGAAGAAGATAGGATCGCTCGGATTTAAGACGGAGCATACTGTAAGGGACATCATCAGGGATCAGCTTGATCACTACCTGGACGAGGCCGAGCGCAGGGGTTCCTACTGAGGTAATCTTGGCAGATTGCCAATCAACTGCGGCGCATGCAGGGCAAAAGTCTTCATCGCTATCGCTAGCAGAATTTGTGCAGTACGGGACTTTTCTCTTGCAGGCAAAGGTGGCACCATGAACCATAGGCAGCTTCTGGCGAAACGAATTGGCCTGGTGGCTTTGACAAATCTGCTCGTAGAGCTCAACTCCCTTATTATGCTGCCGCTCCTCACCAAGAATTTGCCCGTGTCTGAGTACGGGATTTGGGTCCAGATATCTGTAACAATTGGCCTTGTGCCTGCTGTGGCCCTTATGGGGTTGCCCTATTCGATGGTTAGATTTCTGCCGTCAGCCAAAGGAAAGGAGAATATTCAGGAAATATTCTATTCCATGGCAGCGGTGATTGCATTGGCTGGTCTTGTGGCATCGGTTGCGATCCATCTCCTTGCAGGGCCGATTGCCGATGCGCTATTCGATGGAAGGCTCTTAATAGTAAAATATCTGTCTTTATTGATATTCTTAGAGTGCTTGATTAGTATTCCTTTTGGATATTTCCGGAGCGTACAGCGAATCAAGATGTATTCTATATTTATTTTTTTAAAAGTATTTTTTAGTCTACTGCTGGTAATCTTTTTTGTACTGTCTGGAAGAGGGATTTTTGGGGCTGTAATTGGGATGATATTGTCAGATGCGGTTATATTATTGGCAATGAGCTATTTTGTGATGTCTGATTTGGGTATATCAATGCCTAGATTTAAAAACATCAGAGAGTATTTGGACTTTGGTATGCCTACCATACCCAGCAACCTGTCAAGCTGGATTGTGAACTCCAGCAATCGTTATGTTATAGGTCTCCTGCTGGGAACGACCTTTGTAGGATATTTCTCTCCGAGTTATACCCTGGGTAATATGATTAATCTATTTATAGCCCCATTATCCTTCGCGCTTCCTGCGGCACTTTCTAAACATTATGATGAAAATGATCTGGATGAGGTGAGGGCTATCTTGGGATTCTCGCTGAAATTTTTCCTGGCTTTCGGAATTCCCTCTGCTATAGGCGTTTCATTATTGTCTCGGCCTATATTGAATGTGCTGTCCACTCCGGAGATTGCGTCTGAAGGTTATGCTATAACGCCATTTATCGCAATTGGCGCTTTGTTTCTAGGAGCTTATACGGTCGTGGTCCAGATATTAATTCTGGCGAAGAAAACTCTCCTCACGGGAATTATCTGGTCGATTGCAGCACTGCTTAATCTGGTTTTAACCTTTTTCTTCGTCCCGCATATTGGCATCATGGGGGCTGCCATAGCCGCTTTAGTTGCATTTGGATTTGCATTTTTTGCAGCGTCTTATCATGCAAATAGATTTCTATATTATCATTTAGACTACATATTTATCATTAAGAGCATTACTGCTTCAATAATGATGACAATACTTTTACTGCTGCTGAAACCAGAAGGCACGGTTGGCCTGTTATCTGCGATCCTGGCAGCATCCCTAGTTTACTTTGCTGTTTTGTTCCTTATTAAGGGAGTTGACAAAAAGGAGATAGATTTCTTTAAAAATTTATTTAAATTTTAGGTCGTTTAGCATGGCCAAGATCTCGTCTCTTTTGAGAAGCGGTTCGTTCCTTGATGAGTAGACTCGATGCTTCATTTTTTTGAAACCCTCCGGAATAGTTGTATAATCACTTTCCTGCCTATCGTTTGTGGAGATCACAGCTATGAATTCGTCATTTTCGTAGGCATTTTCCGCCTCAGGTTCCGTCATGAGCTCTTCATATAGTTTTTCGCCAGGTCGTTTTCCGATAGTCTTTACTTCAATGCCTTTGCCTGTTTTGCATTCCTTTATGTTTCTCTCCTCAGACATTGCACTCACTAGGTCTGATATCTGCATGACCGGCATTTTTAATATAAATATCTCCCCACCTTTTGCAATCTCTGCCGCTTTCAATATCAGCTTGATTGCTTTAGGGATATCCATAATGAATCTCGTCATGCTCGGATCAGTTACTGTCAAAGGTTCTCCTTTGGTTATCTGTTTTTTAAAAAGTGGTACCACCGAACCTCTTGATCCCAATACATTTCCGAATCTTACGCAAGAAAGTATGGTATTTTTCGACCCCTTGTAGTAATTGGCTGAGATGGTTAGCCTTTCTGCTAAGAGCTTCGTTGCACCCATTACATTAGTTGGGTTGACTGCTTTGTCAGTACTAATGAGTATAAATCTGTCTACTTCTTCGTCAATGGCTGCATCGAGAACGTTTTGAGTTCCAATAACATTTGTTTTCACGGCATCGAATGGATTGAATTCGCATAGCGGCACATGTTTCAGGGCAGCAGCATGAAATACGATATCGACGCCTTTAAAAGCTCTCTTCAATCGTTCTCTATCTCTCACATCACCTACAAGGGGTCTTATCTTTTTCGATCGATGTTCTTGTTCGAGATCGAATAATCCCGTCTCATTATTATCAAGAACTCGAATAGCTCTCGGCTCTAGATTCAGAAGCGTTCCCACCAGCTCGCTTCCTATGGACCCTGCACCCCCTGTGACAAGCAATGTTTTGTCTTCATATGTCGACTTCAAGCTCATGTTTTCATCTCTCAAAGAAACTTTCAATGCCGATGCATATCTGTTTCAACTCATCTCGCATGATTGCTGGATGCATGGGCAACGTTAAGACGGTATCGGATACTCTCTGCGTGACTGAAAGTTCCGTCTGGTAACCCTGTTTTAGCCTAAAGAAGGATGTATTATGGATTGGGTCGAAATAGACTTTAGTCATGATGCTTCTCTCAGCCAGGTGTTTGATCATCTCATTTCTTTCTTTTAAGCGAATCGTATACATTTGATAAACGTGATCATATCCTGGTGGCGGTATCGGAATAGATATTTCTTTGATCTTTTTCAGTCTGTCTGAAAGATATTTGGCATTTTCCTTTCTCATGGCAATAATGCGTTCAACTTTTTCCAGTTGAGATATACCAAGAGCCGCGAGTATATTGGGCATTCTGAAATTGTAGCCAAGAGTAACATAATCCATATAATCCGTCGAAGAGAAGTAATCGCCGTTTTCCATTCTGCCGTGCGATCTTATCAGCTTCAATCTCTCATAGATTTCCTTTGAGTCTGTGACCACTGCGCCACCTTCTCCCGTTGTAATTATCTTATTTTGGCAAAAACTTAGGATTGCAGAGTCTCCAAAAGTACCTACCTTTCGACCATCAATTGAGGCTCCGAATGATTCCGCAGCATCCTCGATCAGCAGTATTCCTCGATCGTCAGCCAGATCTTTCAATTCTTTTATCTTGCAGGGGCAGCCAGCATAATGTATCGGCATGATCGCTTTTGTCTTGTTTGTGATTCTCTCTGCTACATCGTCTGGAGAAAGGCCAAATGTTTCTTCTTCTATTTCTGCAAACACTGGTTTTGCTCCAACGAAAAGTGGAGCATTTGCAGTGGCAATGAACGAAAATGATGGAACGATGACCTCGTCACCGGCGCCAATTCCGTGCGCCAAGAGAACCGCATGAAGCGCTGATGTACCGGAATTGAATGTTAGGCAATACTTCGATCCGATGTATTTCGATATTCCTTTTTCAAAAGAGATTACATTAGAGCCAACTGCCCAGTCTCTGCCCGACTTAATTGCTTCATTTATTCCTCTCAAATCGGAATCATCCCAATATATCTTGAACAGTGGTATATCCCAACTCATTTCATTTCCCCCATTTGCCTATATCTTCCTCGCTCAACTTCCTGATAACTTTTGCGGGTATACCTAAAGCAACTACATTGTCAGGGACATCCTTATCGACATAGCTGAACGCTCCGATTATGGAGTTCTCCCCGACTGTGACTCCAGGCATGACTATGCTATGGCTTCCTATTCTGCAATTCCTCTTCAGTACGACTTCACCTTCTCTATTATCTATGGTCGATACTGAGTATATGGAACAATGGGATCCGATCTGAACATAGTCCTCGATAATTATCCCATTCTTTGCATTTATATATGAAAAAGCACCTATATCCGTCATATATCCTAGGCTCAGACCTTTTACAAATTTTACTATCCAGCCGTATTCTGTTGGTCTGCCGTCTTCCATTTTTGGTGGCGTCCAGTGGTCAAATCTATGGTCCATATTGTTCCCTAATTGAATATTGTCCTTTTTTGAAGTAAGTCTTCATCAATTGAAATTCCTTCTAGAATATCTCCAATCTTTTTGCCTGATTTTCCGTCTCCATAGGGATTTGCAGAATTGCGAATTCTCTGCTTAAATTCTTCGTCATGAAGCGCTTCGAATATTGCGGATTTGATCTCGTTCTTGCTGTATCCAACATCAATCACGTTCGCTCCTCGTTCTCTTCCCCGTTGACGCGAGCCGACATTAATTGCCGGTAGATTAAAAGATGGTGCTTCAATAATCGCGCTGCTGGAATTGCCGATTATGGCGCAGGCAATTCTCATCAAGCCCAGATAATCACTTCGATCGATGTTTTTAAAAGGTTTTATATGCGACCGATCCGAGAATTTTTTAATTATTTGGATCATCTCTCGTCCGCCAGCATCTGCATTTGGATAGATGAGAATCGTCTGATATTTCATATCTGAGATCGCTTTCATTGTCTCTTCCATCTGCTCCCCTGAACATTTTGATTCCAGAGTTACAGGATGTTGTATCACCAGAAAAAGTGGTGCATTAAGATCCAAGCCATACTTATTTGCCAAGTCTTCTGGACCTGTGAACGTCTCATTCAAAATGGCGTCAAGACCTGGCGCACCAACAACGAACACTCTGGCAGGATCTTCGCCCATGCTCTTGATCCTTTTTGCACTCTCAATAGTTGCGGGAAGGTGTATCTGAGCTAGCTTTGTGATGGCATTTCGTACAAGATCATCTACTGTGGATGACTTCTCTCCTCCATGCAGATGAGCAACCGCAATGGATAGATAGGCACCCACGATCGCTCCTGCAAGCATTTCGCCTCTATCTCCCAGGAGTAGAATGATATCCGGTCTAATTAGATCTATTTTCTCCGTTAATGATTTAATAAATCCACCAACAAAAATGGCCATTGATCTCTTATTGTCTGCCTGGTAGATTTCATTCACTCTATGAACTTTGAAGCCATCTCTTTCAATTAAATCTGCCGTATTGCCAAATTCATCCATCAGGTGCATCCCAGTAGCTATTATCTCCAGCTCCAGATTATCCCTTTTTCCGATCTCCCTGAGGGTAGATTGCATCAGCCCGTAGTCAGCCCTCGTTCCTGATATGTAAACGATTTTCCTTTTCATCAAAGTCTCCGGGAATTGTTAATCGAATAGGACATTTATTCAGCTATGGCGTCCCATGTTATGAGACTGTCTTTCTGGATATCAATTTTAGCCCTTTTGCCTATAACTGACATAAGGTTCTTAGGTGCAATACCAGTTCCAGGTCTCTTGATGCCGATCATTTCCTGGGTTATTTTTGAATCCTTTGGAATTTCGATTGCTGCTACCAAGCTCTTTCGGACTGTCATCTTGATTTTCTCTTCCTCAAGTGTAGGCTTTTTGATACCGTTGCCCATGGCCCTTTCTACATCTCTTATTGCCCCAATAAGTTCTTTGAGTTCAATCGGTTCAAGCGATGCTTTGTGGTCCGGTCCGGGAAGGTTTCTACAAAGCGTAAAATGCTTTTCAATCGTGCAAGCACCCATGGCTACTGCCGCAATCGATGATGTTTTGCCGAGAGTATGATCGGATAGACCTACGGGCTGCTTAAATGCATTCCTGATTGTCTCGATAGCCTTCAAATTTATTTCATCAATTTTGACCGGGTAGCTGGTGACACAATGCAGCAATATTACCCTTTTTTCGCCAGCTTCATTTATGATCTTGAGCGCTTCGCCAATTTCTTCTAAAGTGCACATTCCAGTCGACAGGATTATCGGTTTGCCTTTTCTTGCTATATGTTCCAGCAAGGGGTAATTCGTTATCTCCCCTGAGGCAATCTTATATGCGGAGACGTTCATTTCTTCTAGCAGATTGACGCTGCTAATGCTAAATGGCGTTGACAGGAATAAAATGTTCCTCTCCTTTGCATAATTTGCCAGATGCCTGAATTCATCTTCACTGAGTTCGAGCCTTTTGATCATATCAAATTGAGATTCATCCCGGCTGGTTGTGTTTTTTTGGTATTCGGCTTTCTTGGCTTGGGGAATTGCAATATCCTCTGCTTTGAATATTTGAAATTTAACGGCATCTGCACCTGCCCATTTTGCGGTATCGATCAGCTTTTTAGCGCAATCAAGGCTACCATTGTGGTTTACACCTGCCTCTGCAATTATAAAACAGGATTTACCTTCACCCACATATCTGCCGTCTATTTCGATTTGGTTCATCAATTATATCTCCTCCCTGCTGCTTGCAATACTCAAAGAATTCTTTATTTGAATTTCTGCACGCAACAGATCATTTTCACAATCGATATCGATACTCCTTACTGCAGGCATGATATATGGCATTGTCTCATGGGAATAGAAGCTTCCAATCTCATATAAGTTCCTTGGGCTTGATACAAAAATTGCTCCATTGGGCATATAGACTTTTGGCAAATCCTGTCTTCTCAAATTTAAATACTTTTTACCCATGAGTGGTTTCAAGTAATTTCTTTCTACTTTAAATGACCAGTACGGGCTATGCTCCATTTCGCAAATGCTGACTACTGATCCGCAATTGTTCGTCTGAAATAGCTGAATGGCTCCATCGATATCCTCTGTGGTGCGCAATGGCGACGTAGGCTGCAAAAGGGCAATAACTTCTGCAAAGTAGCCCTCATCTTCAAGTTTATGGATAGCCTGCCGGACAACAGAGATGATTGGTGTGTCGTCCTGGGCCAGCTCCATAGGCCTATCTATTACCTCCGAACCGTATTTCCTGGAGACTTCTGCGATCTCTGCATCTTCTGTTGTTACTATCACTCTGCTCACAAGATTTGATCTTAAAGCCGCTTCTATAGAATAACTTATCAGTGGCCTGCTGCGAAGCATAGCGATATTCTTTCTTGGCAGTCCCTTGCTGCCCCCCCTTGCGGGGATGATTGCAATTATCTTTTTATTCATGAGGTGTGCTCTCTTGAGTTAATCATTTTATCAATCATATCTATTACGCGGTCGGTTGCTTTCCCATCGATCCTATAGAGATTGCGGGTAATATAGCTATCCCTATTTCTCTGCAGCTCACTATCGTTATCATTCAACCTTAGTATTGTCTCTCTGAGATTCTTTCTATCGTACACTCCAACAGCCACTTTTTCTTTAACATAATCAACGATATCTGGATAGTTGCTCAAGTTCAATATGATGACCGGCTTTTTCAGTGCCACTGCCTCCAAGGAGTGGTAGAATGCTTTGTAATCAAGAGATCACACGCAAAGAGTTGCTCATAGGTATCTGAATCTTTTGGTGTTATAATTGCATCGATATTATAGTGGTTTGAGGAGGATTCCTAAAAACCTCATATTTTGCCATAAATACGAGCTAATTACGATATCATCGAGGTTTTGTTATTTTAAAAATCGAAGTTAATAGGAATCCTCTCCTTTAGCAAGATTTTCTGCTATTTTATCTGCGTCATGCGATCCTTCAATAAAAGCTCTTGCGGTCTTGCCCATGCTATTTCGAAGAGCTCATTCTCTATGAGCCTTCTCAGGTCCTCTTTGAGCTTTCGCGGGGATGTGGCCATCAGCGGCCCAGGTGCAGGTAAGTATTTCTTTAGCTCTTCTCTGATATATACGCACACTGGTATTCCCAGATCCATGCATTCGATAGCAAAAACACCATACTAGCCGACTAGAAGGCTGATCCATCACAATATCTGCCTGCCGGGGATATGTCTATGATCGCAAGCCTGCGATGGTCCAGAGATACATTGCCATCGATGTAGGTGCTCTGATCGTCCGGACCGCGATGTTCCAGGGCCTGGTTCATCCTCTCTATCAGAGCCGGATCATTCTATGCAAAACCATTAATGCCGCAGATTCGGATCACCTGTTCATGCAGATTTCTTCATAACTTCTTCATATTTGCGGGCTATATTTCTCCAGTCGTACTTCTCGGCCGGGGTTCTGTATCGTTTTCAGTTCAGCCTATGGAACTGCAGGATATTCCTGATTTATCACAATAGATGGATCAGAACAACAGCGGATTGGAGAGGATCACAAGGAGTTACAGAGAAGAACAAGAGTAGTAGGCGCATTTTCAAGCGACCCGCCGTTAATAAGACTGCTCGTATCGATTCTGATCGATATCAACGAAGAATGGATGACAACTAAAAAGTATTTATGCATGGATAAGGATTAACTAGTGGGATTGCAGGGCCAGCAAAATTGCAGTATACGGCATGATACCATTCCGTGTAGAAATGCAGTCGAGGTGGATTTGAATGATCAGATTCAGGAAGCTTTCAATGGTGCTATTATTTTCTCTCCTGGCCTCTATTATTATGACCCTGCCGGGTCTAGGCCAGTGCTACGGTCTTCCCTCTCCGGGTGATGGAGAAGAACGCATCTTTGCTCAGAGTGCATGTGCCGGCGTGAGCAGCGACCCGCCCAACCCAACCGTCTTTACAATAGACGAGCCTAGAACCATCACCAAATTGGGCACATATCATTACGGTTCGGGGGTATCTCCGGGGACTATCGGGCTCAGAGACGAGCAGGGCAAAACCTACGGCCCCTGGCAGGCGGAAGGAGAACCCGGCCAGGGCGGCGTTCCTGATGCTTACTGGATCGTTTACTTGAATCCGGCGGTGGAGCTTCCCGCTGGGACTTATACTATTATCGACTCCAGCCCATCGACCTGGTCCTATACCTATGAGAGCAATGATTGCGGTCTGGCCTCAGTCATTGGCCTCAAACTCGGCAGCGATAGCGGAAAAGCC
>JAQVZT010000313.1 GCA_028708055.1 Methanothrix sp. | reverse complement strand
GGGTCTTCCACCACTACCTGCAAAGAAAGGAGCTCCCGTATCCTGGTGCCCCTCTCATCAGTGATCTCTGCTCCCTGTCGCCAGATCAGGCCCAGACCCCTCTGCCAGGCATCTGTGATGGTTTTCGTTCGAATAAATCTCCCCAGTGTTGCCATGAGAAGACCTTTTTCGCATGATACATTAAGATTCTTTTCCGTCTCTGGTCCATCGATTCAGTGATCTGCCTCATGCCAGAAGGGCGGCGAACTGGCCCAGCTCCAGACCCATTCCGCCATAGCTGAATTTGAGGTCCAGGATGCCATTGTGTGCCAGCAGCAGCATCAGAATCAATGTGATCTCAAATAATAAAAGCAGAGCTATGAGAACGATTGCCACGCCCGGCGTGGCAAGTGCCTCAATTGCAAAGTCCCACAGAGTCCTTCCCACTACCATTGATTCTCCCACCAAAACGCACCAGTTTGGATTTCTTTGACGGTTATTAAATGAGTGCGGTAAGCGCGGAGCGAAAGTAATCTGAGGAAAAGATATTTTTAGAGATCCGTGGAAAACAATAGTCAATGCCCGACTTTGAGTGGGCCCTGGTGAGTGCCCTCAACTCATTCTTCGAGGAGGATGGCATCGCAGCCATTGCCTACCGGCTAAAGCAATCTCGCTTCTCTTCTCAGTTCATCGACATCCTGGTGGATTCCAAGATTCCCGAGTATTATCTGGCCATCGAATGCAAGAGCCTGGACGCACGTAAGACCAGTTCCCTTTACTTCAAGCAGCACTTCAGCTTTGCAGCCGGGGCGCATCAGATGGTTCGGGAGACGGATTTCATCGCCCGTTCCGGCAGGCAGGGGATCCTTGCGGTGGAGCTGCGCCACGGAGTCGGAAAAGCGCGCACAGCACACCTGGTCTCCTGGGGAGATGTCGCAGAGAGATACAGCTCCGGAATGGCGGGCATCTCCCTGCAAGAGATACAGAGCAATCCGCCTCTGGAGAGAAAGAACGGAGCTTACCGTATCTCTCGGCTGGACATCATACGCATCTCCGGGTACTTTGGTTTAGCAGGTGGGGGCGACATACTGGACGAAGAGCTCGATCCCGATAAATGAAAGAAATCCGGACGGAAGTCCAATAAGGGTTTCGCTTAAGCATTTTTTTCTATATTAATTCTGGTTATAAGGATCCTGGAATTTATGATATTTGATGCTGGCACGATGGCTAAAATAATTACATTTCTCTTGTATCTATGAATTGCTGTATATATTATGTTTTCTCGAACGGAATATCTTTACGCTGCTGCATATTTGCATCATAATCTTAGGCTCATGACGCTGGGTGTCGAGAAAAAAACTATTTATATCATTGAGTATTTCTTACATACAAATATAGAATGAGGTTATTATGAGACAATTTTCCGTAAAAGTTCTCGATGATTCCGACCGGGAGTTCGTGGAAGTTCTGAGAGAACTTGATATTCCCAGAAATGTGGCCAGTATGATCACCTATCTGGCCAATGTAGAGGAGGCTACCTCTCGAGAGATAGAGATCGGCTCGAATCTGCGCCAGCCGGAGGTGAGCATTGCCATGCGCACGCTGCGCAGCAACAACTGGGTGGAAGAGAGGGAAATCAAGAAGGACGGAAAGGGCAGGCCAATGAAGGTTTACAGACTCACCATATCCCTGGACGAGATCATAAAGCACTTTGAGGATGAAAAACGGAAAGAGTCCGCCAAGACCCAGGAGAGTATTGAAAAGCTCAAGGAGTTGAGCCGGGGCTTGAGTGTAACGCCTTCTTAATGGATGATGAGACTGTAATTATTCATTAAAAATGACCGAATATAAGGCACCTTGCCAGAGTTCGCCTCTGGCATCGGGCCCCGATTGAATCCTCTCCTCAAAAGGATTTATTTCAGTTCTTCTCCCCTACCCCGGAGGTCATCGAGGTTATCTTCCATGAGCTTCTTGCTTTTTATCTCTTCCTTTTTGCCGCCCTTTCTCTCGGTATTTCTCTTCTTAAAATCAGCCAAGAATCTCACCTTACTCTATCCATTCCGGGAACTGTAATTAACCTTTTCCTTCATTCTTGTTTCACTGCCAAATAGACCCACTGATCATAGATTCCCTTTGAGTCACGATTGTCGATTACCCTGCCCCGCCAGCCGATGTCTCCCAGCGCTTTCGCGATGAGCTCTGCCTCTTTTTGGGTGTAAACGGTAAAAAGAACCTTTTTTTTCGCCAGGCAGGAGGCAGCAAGGAGAATCTCCTTCCAGAGCGGCCAGTTGAAGTTGTCAATCAGCCCTACCATAAATCCCAGGACGGTATGAAAAGAGCCTTCCGGAAAGATCTGAGGCAGCTGCCTGGCATCGAGGAGGAAGCATCTCTTGGGGTCCATAAACCCGTTCTTCAAACCCAGGCACAGATCGCAGCGATCATAATCCATAGAGAGCGGTCGGCATCCGTTGGCAATGAGCGCCTGCGTAGCCATTCCGCTTCCGCAACATATCTCCAGTATGCTCTCGTCTTCGGAGAGCATCGGCTGCAAGAGAGAAGCCAGCCTGTCTATCCTCTCTTGCACATAGAGGGGCGATCCTTTTTCCAGGCAGCTCTCGCAGAAAAGCTCAGCGCCCAGGGAGGTGGAGAGGTATTCTGTGAGCGCTGAGAAGAAATCCGTCTCGCTAGCCTGCACAGTCCTGATGATCTTGTTTCGCCATCTTTCGGCATGTTTTAACAGAATCTTTGAGGATGAATAGTGATCTGTGAGAAGCAGCCACAACTCAGCCGGCTGAGATAGATGCAGGGCAATTCCCATGTCTTTTATCTCAATGCAGGCATCTGCATCCAGGTCTTCCTGCAGTATCTGCCTGGTGACGGGCAGCTCCATCAGGTCTTGCCAGGACTCTTCTGCGAGAAGAACGTCCTCGTCCTCATTCGTGTCCAGTAATTGATTTAGCAGCACGCTCTCCACCACACTATTCGCTACATTCTTCGCTACGCTCTTCACTATGCTCTTCACTATAATCTTCATCACTCTTTCCCCACAATATCAATCTTATCACCTTCTTTCCGGGGGCCGGACTGCTGGCGGAACAATTATATTATATTCCCGGCTAAATGGGATTGTTGAAGCTGGTGGATCTGCCAGGTGTAGGCTCTCGAATCAGAGAGCGCCTCCTGGAACAGTATGGGGATGAAGAAAAGGCCCTGCAAGCGATTTTGGATGCAGACGTATCAGGATTGTGCAGGGCCCTGAGCGAACGCCAGGCTCTCCTTTTGGTCTCGTATGCTCGGGGCATGAAGTTTTCTGTCGCGCCGGATCAGTTTCTGGCCACGGATGAAGCAGCCAGGATCCAGCAGGCGGTCATCTCCCGCCTGGCAAGCTATGCTCATACCGAATACGCTCGGCTCAAGATAGGAACCCTTTTTGCCAGCTCTTCTGCTGAGCTTCTGGCAGAGAATCGCAAGGCTGCCCTGGAGGCAGCCCGGGCGGCGCAGAAGTTGCAGGGGTTGGGCCTCGGAGATCTGTTAAAAAAGGTCCGGCCGCTGAGAGAGAAGGCCGCGGCGCGGGTCAGGGAGAGGGCGGTGGCCGCCACCACTGCCGAGGAATTTCAGAGGCTGAAGGCAAAGGGTCTTGACAGGCTGATCGACCTGCATCTGGCAGAGAGCGCCGCAGAGCTCTCTGACCTGGCCAGAAGCTACAGCCATGTTT
>JAQVZT010000312.1 GCA_028708055.1 Methanothrix sp. | reverse complement strand
TATATGAAGGCGATCATCTCAGAAAAATTTCTGGATTACGCATCGCACCTTAGTTTTGCAAAGAGCTGGATCGAGAAATTCCTCAATGGAAAAATAGGTTCAAATAGTTAGGTTCTTGACTATAAATGAAAAGTTCGATCTGCGAGAGTGCATCGAGAATTCTATGGACATGGTGGCGGCACAGGCGGCAGTTAAGGGGTTGGAGCTGGCATACATTTTGCAGGAGAACATTCCGACGCAGCTCTCAGGAGATGAGGCCAGGCTGCGGCAGATCCTCATCAATCTTCTGGGCAACGCAGTAAAATTTACTGAGCATGGTCATGCAGTTCTTTTCGTCAGCCTTGTCTCCGATGAAAAAAGATCAATAAATAACGATTTCTCACGCGGCCAGGATGAATATCACTTCATTGTGAGAGATACGGGCATCGGAATAACACCGCAAGAAGCTGAGAGATTATTCCGGCCATTCACGCAGGGTGACTCCTCCAAAACGAAAAATTTCGGAGGCACCGGTTTGGGCCTGGCCATCAGTAAGAGGCTGGTGCAGCTGATGGGCGGCAGGATCTGGATTGAGAGCGAAATTGGAATGGGAAGCGCTTTTCACTTCACCATACGAGCAGAAGCGATCAGAGAGAGAGAGCCGCAGCCAGCCAAAGATCAAGTCCTTTTGGGAAAGAGTGTGATCATAGTCTCCGGAAATAATTGCCTGAGAACTATGCTTTCTCGGATAATCTCTCCCTGGGGCTTAGCGGTTTCTGAGTGCCCTGATGGCAATGCTGCTCTGGAGGCGGTATCAGGAAATGATATCAACCTGGCAATTGTCGATGCAGTTCTTCCTGATATGAGCGGCACAGACCTGGCACACAGAATCAAATTAAAAGGACATGCTGGGACCTTTGTGGCCGTAATGAGCTACATTGGAGGCAATATTCAACCAGACGATTTTGTGAGCGGATGGATGGCTAAGCCTATCAAATCCCAGGCACTGCACAGTCTAATCGCAAAGCTCTTCGGCGCAGAAAACGGCTTGAAAACCTCCCAGCCTGCAAAACCGGATGACCATAGAAGGCCAATGCAAAAGGAGAGCATATCCATATTGCTGGCGGAGGATAATCCAGTTAACGAAAAAGTTGCTCAAATGATGCTAAAGCGTCTGGGATACAGAGCGGATGTGGCGTCCAATGGATTAGAAGCCCTGAATTTGCTGGAAGCGAAGAGATATGATTTGATACTGATGGATATCCAGATGCCCCAGATGGATGGGCTGGAGGCCACGCGCATCATCAGGAAAAAGATGGAGCCAATCGATAGACCCTGCATCATCGCCATGACGGCTTATGCTCTGGACGGCGACAAAGAAGCATGTCTGAAGGCCGGTATGGATGACTACATAAGCAAGCCGATCCAGATCAAGGAACTTGAAGATGTTTTGCAGAGATGCAAAGATCGGATGAAAAAGCCTACCTGATGATTATAACGGCAGAATTCGACCTCATAAGTCAATTGAAAAAGCTGCGCGACGCTGGCACCTGGATCGCACGAGCGGTGCTCCTTAAATAACAATATTGTGCTTAATGAGGTTATGGAGAAGTTATGTGCAATGATATCTTCTCGCGTTTTGAATTTCCAAGGCAATATTCAGGAGGTATTAATATTAAGCGAGTAATTAAAGCGATATTCATAACTGCAATCTTGGTTGCAGTGGCATTCTCCGGGTGCGCGGAGAAGCAGGCTACAGAAAACTCAGTCCAACAAAACGAATCCAATTTGAAGCAAGCAGATCAAAACGCGGATTTGGGTTTGAAAGCAACCAATGCAAGCCTGTTCCTGCAAGACTTCAACCAGGTAAATGATCCATACAAGAAGACGCTCTTCGCCACAGGTCAGGGACAAAGGAACGAGTCTATCAAGTATTACGAAAATCTGACTGAGTCCCTAATGGCTTTTGAGGAGAAGTATAAGGACTATCGCCCCCAGGAAATAAAGTCGGACACCCAATTCTCAGGGGATATGAGCAATGTCTCTGCCATTATTTCCGGCGTAAAAGAGGAGATCTATACAGGCAATCTCACTGAGGCCCATAAGGTGCTTGAAGGGGTGAGGCCCATCTTCCAGGGAATGCTGACTCGAAACAATCTGTTGCCCCTGAGCGTGGCGCTGGTGGACTTCCATGACGCTATGGAGATCGTATTGGATGCCGCCAATAAAAAGGATGCGGCAGGCGTGATGGAAGCATATCCCAAGGCGGACGAGAGATTGAAAGCTGTGGAGTCCATTAACGATGAATCTGGGATAAAGGCCATAAGAGTGAACCTGGATGCAGTGATGAACCTGGCCAAAGAGAACAAGACCGGAGAGCTTCCGGCTAAGGCCGGGGATCTGAAAGCGAGCTATGTGATTGTCTATCTGGCATCCAGTTAGTCACGATTGCAGGAAAAGTCATTGGCGGTCAGATGAGCAGCCCGCTCATTTGACTTGCCACTCACTGCTCATCGCATCTGTACTTGATTTGGTCACCCATGTGCTCGGCCCCCCACTCGCAGAGCTGATCGAGGATCGGCATCAGTGATCTTCCCATATCCGTGAGGGAATACTCCACCTTCGGCGGGACCTGCGTGTAGACCTTTCTGCTGACAAGCCCATCCTCCTCAAGCTGGCGGAGCTGTTTTGTGAGCATCCTCTGGGTGATCCTGGGCTGAAGCCTATCCAGCAGCTGGCTGAAGCGCAGCGTCTCATCGTTCAGCTCATAAATGATCAGCGGCTTCCATTTGCCTCCGATCACATCCAGCGTGGCATCCATTGGCCAATCATACTTGCATTCCTGAAGAGTGCTGTCCATTGGTATCAATCCTGTTAGTAGGTATCAATTCTGTTAGTACATGCTACATATACTTTTCATGGTTGATGCATGAGAATGAAAATAGCCAAGAATGCCATGAAAATGTTAGAGGTGTCAATAAGATGCTATTCAGAGAAAATCCCAAAAATGGCGACAAGCTTTCCATACTTGGATTTGGTTGCATGCGTCTTCCTATGAAAAAAGATAGCAGCATCGATGAAGAGAGGGCAACCAGACAGGTTCGATATGCTATCGACCGGGGAGTAAACTATGTTGATACCGCCTGGCCGTATCACATGGAACAGAGCGAGCCGTTTTTGGGTCGCGCTCTTTCCGGAGGATACCGGGAGAGAGTAATGCTTGCCACAAAACTGCCCACCTGGATGGTCAAGAGCCGGGAGGATATGGACCAATTCCTGAAATCTCAAATGGAAAAGCTCAACACCGACCATATCGACTATTACCTCGTTCATGCTCTGGCCGGCGATTTGTGGGATAGTATCGAGAAGCTTGGCGTGGCTGACTTCCTCGATGAGGCCAAAGCTGATGGCCGCATCAATAACGCCGGGTTTTCCTTCCACGGCGCGGGAAGGGATTTCAAGCGGATAGTGGACGCCTATGACTGGGATTTCTGTCAGATTCAATATAACTTTCTGGACGAAAGAAACCAGGCTGGGACAGAAGGCCTGGAATATGCAGGCAAGAAGGGCCTTGGCGTAATCATCATGGAGCCGCTGCGAGGAGGAATGCTCGCAAGCCATATACCTGATGCCGTGCAGGAAATTTGGGATGAGTCCCGAACAAAGAGAACAGCGGCTGAGTGGGGACTGCGCTGGGTATGGAACCACCCAGAGGTAACGGTTGTCCTA
>JAQVZT010000311.1 GCA_028708055.1 Methanothrix sp. | reverse complement strand
CCCATTTATGGCATTCCTTTGCAGTATCGTCCCTGGCCTTCTTGGACATCAGCCAGGTGATCACCTGCGGGTATTGCGTGAAGATTCCGCCGTTGGGATGATCGGTGGTCATGATGGTCTTCCAGGGGTCATCGATGAGCAGCAGGACTTCAAGTCCAATCGCCCATTGCACGCTGTGCACCGGGCTGCCCTTCAGGTAAGCCAGGGAGAGCACTCCTGAGCCGCACTCCATTTCCACATCGCAGTTAGACCATTTCTGGCCGGTGAGCATGTAAAGATCATGCTGGGCTGGGCCGTCGCCGGTCATGGTTGTGGCCGGGCCGAATGGCACGCTTCCGCTGTCGATCACCACATCGTCAACCTGATTTATGTATTTGGCCAGGTCAGGCGCTCCCGAGCAGAAGTCTCTCCAGGATGAGCCGCCGTAGGCGCTGAACTGGGCATGAGCCAGGTAGACGGTCTGCCTTCTTCTGGCGTTCTCTCGTGTCTCTGCCCACTCCAGGTTTGACCTGTTTTTAGCGCCAATCCCGGAGGTGATCATCAGCGAGTCCCTGGCGATCTCCCAGTTTCCGGGATGGCCGAGATTATTGGCATGCAGATGCAAGGACATAGGAAGTCCCAGCATCTCGTTGACCTCGGCGAGGCCCCGGATGATCTCTCTGGGCGTTATCTCAAAGTGGATGTTGGGCTCGTCCAGGCCGCGCACATTTTTAGCCCAGCCCCAGTTCTCAACGCCAGCAGGATTCACGCATTTGATACCGTAGGCCTTGTGAGTGCGCATCATCCAGGCGACATAGGCCGCTGCTTTATCCAGGTCGCCCTCCTTGAGGTAGCGCATGATAAACCAGTTATTGCCCAGGACCATGTAGGCACCCATATCCAGAATGGGTGTGGAGCGCATCTCCTCATGAGTGTGGCGGGCTTCCAGGGGAGGCATGGCCGCCTCAAAGACCGTGGTATATCCCATAGCAGCGTAATCGTAGCCCTGTTTGTAGACGGACGGGACTGTGTAGCCGCTGCCGCTGTGGGTGAGAGCGGTCTTCTTTCTTGCCGATTTGTAGTGATCCTCGGGGCGCATGAGCCGTCCGGCATTGACCTTGGCTCCGGCCACGTGGGAATGGGAGTCCACGCCGCCAGGCATGACCGTCTTTCCGGCGGCGTCTATGACGGTTGCATCTCTTTCTTCAGTGCTGCTGAGCGCGGAGACCACTTTTCCATCTTTTATAAAAATATCATTGACATCGCCGTTTATTCCATTGAATGGATCAAAGAGATAGCCGTTTCTGATAATCATGGTACCGGTAGTAGCTGCCATTTAAGCCGCCTCCTTTCGCTCTAGCCAAATCGCCTGGACCGGACAGATCATGCTGCAAGTGGCGCAGCTGCCACATGCATTCTGGTCCACCACCTTTACCGTGCCGTTGCAGACCTCAAGCAGCGGCTTTTCGTCCAACTCATTGAGATGGCCGGCTGCCAGATAAGGATCGAACAGAGCGTTGACCGGACAGGCGATGACGCAGTTTCCGCAGCCGAGACAGGCGTCCTCGTCGGTCTTTATAATCGAGGTCAGTGTTGGCCTGGGTGCGGGAGCGCTCAGTTTCTTTTCCAGAGCCTTCTTTCCCTTCATCTCCGGAATGATGGCGCTTTTAGAAACGGTGATTGCTCTGACCGGGCAGGCCAGCTGGCATGCTCCGCAGTAGATGCAGGCGTCAGCTCGGTGAGAGACCTTTTCTACCATCTCTGCCGCCTTGCCTTCTTTGTTGAAGAGGGCATTAGCAGGACAGGTATGAACGCAGGTCCGGCAAGCCTGGCAGACTTTGTCGTCCCGGAAGAACTGGCCGGCAAATGGCTTCTGGTAGGTTATTGCACCTGTCGGACAGACCTGGGCGCACCAGCCGCAGTGAACGCACCGGCTGAGGTCGATCTTGGTCTTGCCCAACATTCTCAGGCTTCCGTCCTCAGCCAGCTCCCTGTCCGTTATCTCAATGCAGGCCTGGGGGCATACATCAACGCACAGGCCGCAGTGCACGCATTTGTCATTGACGGCCGTCGGCTGCAATGCTGCGCTCAGATAGGACTCGTCCCTTTCCGCCTTTCCTGCCGTGCGAAGCTCCAGAGCTCCGGTGGGGCAGGCGCGGGCGCAAAGAGCGCATAAGACACAGGCTCCGCTCTTTTTCTTCTCGATGAAGTCCTTATCTATTAGACCGCGAGCTACCGCGCCAACTGAGCCTATGACCAGCTCCCCTTTGGGGCAGATCTGGACGCACGATCCGCAGCCGATGCACTTTTCCGGCAGATAGACATGCTGCCTATCATCTCGGGATTCCAGTAAAACCTCTCTCATCCGTTACCCTGCCTCCGTTGAGATTGAGGGGAATGGCATAAAGAGGTTTTGCACGGCATCCGAAGGAAGGACTCATTTCTCCGCTTCCGCAGGCAGAAATTTGACCTCTGGTGAAAAACTGGCCGCAAAGGCGATCTCCAGCTGTCAGTAGCTGAAGGCAAAAGGCGGCATATCATCTTCATCAGCATGCTTTTGCCGATTTTCGAATCAAATTGCAATGAAAAAAGAGTAATGCGCCTGAGTTTCTGGCGCTCGTTGTTTTTATCTTTATCCAGCCATGCCGGATCCGCCAACGCCGGATCCTCCCATGCCCGGTGGAATGCCGCTCAGCTCGCCTCCCGGACCGATCTTGTCAACGTACTGGTGAATGTCGACAAACCTTGATGCAGGCTTGGTAGTATTTTCGCTCTCAGCCTTAGGTGTTTTCTCTGCCGGGGTCTCCTCAACCGCGGTGGACGGTGTCTCAGCCGCTGGCTCTTCTATGACTGCCGGAGAGTAGCTAGAGGTATCCGGGCTTACCCACATGGCGCTGAAGCTGCCGCTTCTGATCTTCTTTCCTGCGCTGATCTGGGTGAAAGTGCCTGAAATGGTATCATTGGCATATGTTCCAGTCATCTTGGTTGTGACGGGCTCCTTATCCTTTTGAACGGTCATCGTCAGCACCACATTGTTTCCATCGACCGAACCCAGGACATCCGCATTCCAGGCTTTTCCTTCATCAGGCTTAAAATTTGCCTGACCGTACAGATCGCTTCCTTCCTGATTGAGGACCATGGAGATCGGACCGCTTTCGATGCCTGTGAGTGACCAGATATAGCTGAGATTTATTCCGTCGGCCGTCTGTGCGGCATTGGATCCAGCCGTATCATTTAGCGGGATGCTCTCGTTTGTCGAAGCGGTACTCGTGTTGCTGTCGGCTTGGCCCAGAGACAGGCCGGTTAAGAGGGATACGAGCAGCAGGGAGAGAATTACATTCTTTTTCTTCAATAATATGCCTCCGATATGCTTGCACTTTTCAGCGATAGGCTTTTCGTCATTTGCCTACAACCACCTCCAGTCTTACCTTCTCCTTTATAAGCTTTTCATATGCCTATCGTTAAAAAAGGGATAATTTAAATAAGATTGGATCGATGAATATGACGGTGTGGTTGTATTGAATAGCGGACGGATCCTCGTCAAGATAAACCGAATTAGCGCCTGGGTGCTTCTTGTATTCATGATACTCTTTTTCATCTCCGGATATGCCTGGTGGAACCGGATATTGCTTTCATTGAATTCTGCTAAGTATATCCATACCAACCTCGATGTATTCCTCGTCTTTTTCTTTCTGGTGCATGTGCTCATCAGCATCAGGTTTGCGCTGGCGCGGT
>JAQVZT010000310.1 GCA_028708055.1 Methanothrix sp. | reverse complement strand
TATCATCGTCAATGATCAATATCCGTTTCTTATCCAAATAACTCCCCCACTATTAGCAAATAAAAATAAAAGAATGAAGCCTCGGACGGGATTCGAACCCGCGACCTCGTCCTTACCAAGGACGCGCTATACCGGGCTAAGCTATCGAGGCGCCAAGAGCCCCTTGTGCCACTCACCCTTCAAGAACCTTTCGGTTGGCTGGATTTCACCGCCTCCTTGTAAACCACCTCCGTCCTCCTGGCGATATGGTCCCAGCTAAACTCGGAATCAATCCGGCTGCATCCAGCAGAAGCCAACTTCTTCATCTCCTCGGGATTGGCCAGCAGCCGGTTTATGCACCATGCGATGGACTCCGGCTGAATGTAGGCCAGAAGACCGTCCTCGAAATTGTTGATTATGCTCACCGCCTCCGTCGCTACTACCGGCTTGCAGGCATCCCACGCCTCCAGGACAACAACGCCAAAAGGCTCATTCCTGCTGGGAACGCACATAAGGTCGCAGGCGTTAACCAGCTCCTCCTTCTCGGCGCTGGATGTGTATCCCAGGAACCGGCAGGCATCCGCCACACCTAGCTCGCGAGCCCTTCTCTCGCAGTCCGGCCTCATGCCTCCCTCTCCCATGAAGACGAATCGAACGTCGGATCTGTTTCTCAAGACGTGAGGCACCGCTTCCACCAGCAGGTCCGGACCTTTCTGGATGCTCATCCTGCCGCAGAAGAGCACCATCGGAGCCACGGGGTGAATGCCATACTTCTCCTTGACCCGCCCGGCGTCCAGCCCCTTTCTCATCTTTCCCAGTATGATGCCGTTTGGTATGATGCGGATCTTGTCTTCAGGCAGGCTGTATATCCACATCAGCTCGTCCTGCATTCGCCTTGTGGTAACAATCACCCTGAAGGCCTCGTAACAGCCCAGCCACTCGCGATGGGAGATCTCCTGAGATATGCCGTAGCCGAAGTGATTTCCATTTCTGCCCCATTCCGTGCTATGCATTGTCAGGAGGAATGGCAGTCCGTAGTTGTCCTTTATGCGGGTGAGAGCAGACACCGGATGCCAATCATGGCCGTGGACGATATCGAATTTGCCGAAGAGCTTTTGCACTGCTCCGAAGCGATCGTAAAGCGCATCGCACATCCGGTTCATCTGAGCCAGGACATCGCCGGAGCTATCCACATCTACCCTCTGGTAATGGACGCCGTTGATCCTGTCGTAGGACTCAAAATCGCCTCTGCGCGTGAAGATGTGTACCTCATGGCCCCTTCTGGCCAGTGCCTCGGAGATCTCAGAGACATGGGGAGCCACGCCTCCTACCTTTATCGAGTATAAGCTCTCCCAGGAGAGCATTCCAATTCGCATCTTTTCTCCAGTTTTTCTTGCCTTGCGGCTACTCATCTTTCATCGACACGATACGCCCTTCGAATTACATCAGGAATTAAATAGACCGGATGGGGTTTTATAGGGCTAGATGATTGATTAACTTTTCGGCGATCTTCCATCACTTTTTGCCGATTCCGAGAGCTTTGCGGCCGCGTATTCGGGAGCAATGGAGTTGATACGGATTCCGGTGCCCTTCTCAAAGCCCGCGATCCTGGAAACAGCAGGCTGAATTCGAATATTGAGATGATATCCGGATGGAAGCTGAAAGATCATGAGGTTATAGGGCGGATCATTCAGGACAGACTTCATCCCCCTCAAGGCCTGCATCAGCAGCGCCGCCAAGCTCCTCGATTCTGCGTCACTCATCTCACCCAGGCTGGAAAAATGCCTCTTGGGAAGAATCCAGGTCTCAAAAGGCACGAGAGAATAAAATGGAGCAATCAGAATCCAGTCATCGTCCTCGCCTACAAGCCGGGAGGATCCGGCCTCCTTCTCCACGATATTGCAGAACGGACAGAACGAAGTGCGGCGGAAGGCATCCAGTTCCATTTTGATCTGGGGCGGAATAATGGGGAGGGTGATGAGCTGGGAATGGCTGTGAGAGAATGATGCTCCCGCCTCCCTGCCCCAATTTTTGAAGATGGATATATATTTCGCCAGGCTGCTTTCGGAGTAATGGAGATAGCGATCCCGATAGACGCGGATGAGTCTTTCCATGTGCTCCTGGCTGAAGTCCGCCGGATTTTCTCTGTGACGGGGACTGTCTACTATCACCTCATGATAGCCCTGTCCCGGCAGAGCTGTCCACTCTCCTGTGACCACCCTGTTGACCGGCTCAGGGCTGGAGACCATGGCCGGAAACGCATTGGGAAAGACGCGCATCTGCCAGCCGGAGACTCTCTCTGCCCCATCGGACAACACCCCCCGCCCGGCATAGACCGCATCGGAAGGCGGTGTCATACCTTCGTTTCCCGGGCAGAACGGGCAAGCTGCCTCGTCCCCAGGTTTCGCCTCATCCCTCCGGAAGTTGGTCGGCCTCCTGCCCCGCTCCGCAGCGATAATGCAGTATTCGTCCAGGAAGTAGTGTCGTCTCAGCTCAGGCATCGTCTGCATCCCGCTCATCATCTCTGCGAAGACACTTCAAGGTAAATTTCAAGCGTCCTCTCAGCTGCCTTCTGCCAGGTGAACTCCTCCAGTGCTCTTGCCCTGGCGTTCTTTCCCCAGGACTTGAGGCGATCCATATCCTCCAGGGCGAGGTTAATGCCCCAGGCGATATCTTCAGGATCACGAGCATTGACATGAACGCCTGTAGGCAGCTCTGCCGCCGGGTTCTTCACGATCTCTGCCAGACCTGATGTTCCGGCAGCGCCCACCACCGCCGCTTTGCCCATAGCCGCCGCTTCCAGGGCAACTATGCCGAAAGGCTCGTAGATGCTGGGAAATACGCACAGGTCAGCCAGAGCATAGGTGAGCATCTTCTCTTCGCCGTCCAGAAAATCAGTGACAAGCGTGACGCAGCCAAGTCGCTTTGCCTCCGATGCCGCCCAGCTCTCAAGGCTTCCCTTGCCCACTACCAGGAGCTTAACCCTGGGATGCTTTGCTTGGACCAGGCTTATGGCTGAAAAGAGCTGCACGACCCCTTTCACAGGCTCCAGCCTGCCCATGAAGAGCACGATGATATCATCCTCTGCAAAACCGTATCTGCTTCGCAGTTGAGCCAGAAGCCTGGCATCAGCTCGATCGGGATTGAAGAACACTGTGTCTACGCCGTGATAGCAGACTCGGATCTTTTCCGCAGCCACTCCCATGCCCACCAGCTGCGGCTTCATGGCCTCGGAAACGGTTATAACCAGATCGGCGACCTCCGCGCCCTTCTTTTCCAGAGCCACCAGCTGAGGATTGGGAGCATCCGTTCGGCCAATCTCCAGGCCGTGAACATGATAGATCATGGCAGTGCCTTCTCTTTTAACCGCCATGCCAGCAAGCAGCCCGAGCCAGTCGTGGGCCACGCAGAGATGGAATGGTCCGTTCTCCATGACGCTGGCTGCACATAGCTGGTTTAGGCTGATGAGATCCTCAAGAAAACGCAGCCCTTCGCCCCAGGAGAGCGTCTGGGCGGAGAGAAATAGATCCAGCCCATCCCGGATGGGGACGGGATACATTCTGAATACCTCAACTCCGTTCATCTCCTGGTATTTCTTCAGCTTGCCGTCGCCCAGCGTAAATACCGAGATGCTCTCGCCCAGGCGGACCAGTTCTCTTGATATCTCATCAACATACACACCAAGGCCGCCGAAGATCCTGGGCGGAAACTCGATACTCAGGTAGGCAATTCTCATC
>JAQVZT010000026.1 GCA_028708055.1 Methanothrix sp. | reverse complement strand
GCCGGCATTGGCATTATCGGCACCATTGGCTTTGTCATATACGCCTTGCTCACGGAACTGCCCAAAGCCTTCTGAAAAAAGTCTAAAAAATTTTTGGGCTATTTTCGAGCATATTCCTTTTAGCCTACGGTAGCTTTGCTTTTATTCAGCGCCCTTAATGTGGCACCAAACTCCGATTCTACCAGGCTCTTCACGCCCATGGTCTTGGGATGAAGGTCCAGCTCCACTGTGACATGCTGGTGGCCCAAATTGCGCAGAGGCTTGACCTGGCGCGGCCCATTGGTGATTGAGAATACCTCCAGGCCCTTCAGAGCCGGTATCGGCAGGGCATGAGGAACTCCCGAGATCACGGCAAAGTCATAGTGCTTATCTTCGATCATCTTCTGAACGGCGTCGCCCGTCACCGGATACTCATCCAGTCCGCCGATGAGCTGGAAGTTCACCTTCCTCTGCGCGAGGTCTCGGGCGACGTTGGCTGCATCTCCCCTCACCTTGGGCAGGCCCACCCGGTCGTCCAGGTTGGCAAGGGTATCCACCTGATCTCCGGCGACCTCAGCCACGGCAGCGGTGATGTCTGCGAACATGTAGGCGGTCTCCTTCTTGGCATTGAGGATGTTCAGGCCCCTCTTTCCCTGGCGAATAAGCTCCAGAAGCCTGGATGCTGCTTCGTATTTTAGATCGCCCCGCTCCGGAGCCAGGTACTCGCTGCTCGCCGCTCCGTGAAGCTTCTCCACAAGGGTCGCTCTTTCGAGCAAGATCTTCTGTCTGGCAAGCTCTTTTTCATCGATGATGCCCTTGTCTCTTGCCGCCTCCAGGGTGAGGATCACGCCTTTGGTGTTGTCCCTGTATCCGGCATGAACCTCAACCTCCAGGACGGGTATATCCAGTTCGGCATCTTGGACGGCCTGATGCAGATCATCTCCGATGATCATGCTGCTGCATGTCCCTGAGATGGCCATGAGTTTTGGATGGAATAGCTCGTTTGCCTTCTTCAAAATCGCTGTAAGAGGCCGCTGTCCACCGAATACGAATCCTGCTTCGTCCAGGGCGGTGGTGAGAACCCGCACCCCGTCCTCCTCCAGGAGGCGGGCATGCTTGAAGCAGCAGCCGCTCGGGCCATGCAATATCACCACCTCGACGCCGAGGTCACGCAGGGTGTATAGAGCGGCAACTATCGAGCTTGGCCTGGGATGAAGTATCGTCAAGTTCTGCATTTCATTTGCTTTTTGCACTTCGCTTGCCATTTGTATCACCTAAAGCATTTTACGCAGGAAAGCAGCCTCTTCGGGCTCTCCTTCTGAGCTATTTCCAGCCCTTGCTGCAGATTTCGAGCGGTGGCTGCCCCCAGCTCCTCTGCCAGGGGAACAAGCCTTTCGCCGACCAGTATCAGCTCTGCAATCTCGTTTCTCCTCTTGCGCAGCAGGTCGGAGAGAGCGGGGATGTTCATGCCCTCGCATACGGTCTGGCTATCCTCTCCCACCACTGCCACCAGGTCGCTGCCCGACGCCCGGTCAAGCGCCCTCTGCACATCCCTTACTTTCAGGCCGGAGTTGGAATTGTCATAAATCGTCTGATCGGGCAGATGCTTGATCTTCATTCTCCCGGAAAAACCGTCAAAGCCGGAGAGGGCAGCAGCGATCCGGCTCCTTGGGACACCCGCCTGATCAGCCGCTGCCGCCGCGGCGGCAAGAGCCGTCTCATAGCCCTGAAAATCAAGATCCTGGCCCAAATCTAGAGGGACCTCATCCCTTCCAAAGATCAGGGCATCGGGCAGGGCAAAGACCCGGCCTCCTCTGGCAAATGATACGTCCGGCGACAGCCGGGCCTCGGCATTGGCCAGGATCTTCGCACCCTTTTTAGCAAGAGAGAGCATCTGCAGTTTAGCGGTGCTGGCCCATTTGCTGCCTCCGGCAATGGGATAATCCCCGGAGAGACTGGTTATAATTCCATAGTCGGCAAGGCCCGTGCCACCCAGAGAGATCTCACAGACCAGGGCATCTGCCCCAATGGCCTGTGCGACTTCTGCGGCGCGAATCACATTGCCGGGAGTGATGGAAAGGCCTTTTTCCAGAAGACGGGCTTTCCCGTCCTCCCAGATCTCCAGGCCGCGAGTAGTTTGAGTGAGGGCCTTCTTCTCCCAGGAAAGGATCATGGCCAGCAAGAGGGCAGTGGATGTCTTGCTGTGCGTTCCAGTAACCTCGAAGACCTCCATCGATGGGCCCGCTCTTCCGGCCAGCAGCTTCCCCACCGCCTGATGATGGGTGATGATTCTCTTTTTTCCTTTCCTGGCCAGGGACAGGGCGGGGTTTCCTGGGGCAAGGTGGACGGGTGCTGCCACCAGGTCGAAGCCCGACAGATCGGGAATGCTGTGATATACTTCGAACGCTTCCGCCGTCAGGCCGGATTCAACCATCAGGCGAGCGATTATCGCTGCGCCGTGAATGCTGTCCAGTATGGCTACTTTAGAGCCTCTGCCGCCCTTCTGTAAGCCAGTGCTGCAATGCATTCGTCCACGCCCAAAGGCTCCGCGCAAATTACCTCCACATCTTTGCCGCCAATCTTCAAAATGCCTCTGCGCTTCTGCGGGTCTATGCCAATCTCCTGGGGAATATCCTGGCGGGTATGCACCCCGTGGGCCAGGAAGAGAGGCAGAGCTACGATCTTGGATACATTGGTTCCAGCAAAGCTCTTAAGCCCCTCCGGAATAGTGGGCTGGTTCATATTGAGATAAGCAGTCCTTACCGGCCCGGGGTGTGTCTTACCGACCATCTGGGCGAGCGATTCCACGAGCTCTCTATTGTAAGGCAGGGTTGAACCATGCCCCAGTATAAGCAATCCTACGTCCTTCATGGAAACACCAGTGTTACTTTTTATACATCTCGTATTAAGAGACGATAGATTCATAAGTACTAAATCCTTTCGAGGCTGAGGTTGCCTTAAGGGCACCAGGCGGAGATGAGAATATCTGCATGAATAGGGCGACCGGGCTATCCGGATTCACGGCATGCATCATTCTTTTGATGCTGATTTATCCGGCATTTTCTCAGGAGACTGTCCTGTCCATGCACGAGAACTGCACCCTGGACAGATGCATATTGAATGTTGAAGATATCGATTCCCAGGCAGAGGAGGTCTGGATCTCAATTTTGGCTGGGACGGAGAAGCCGTCTTCAATGGTCCTGGGACTAAACGAGACAATAACCTGTGGCAAGGCGACGCTGGTGGTAGCGAATTTTTATGCTGGCGACGACTATGATATTGTCTGCCTGAAATTGCTCAATAGCAGCGTCTCAGGCTGAGAAGTGCTTCTTGAAGATCCCGGCGATTTCGGAGGGCTTCTCGATGACAAAGACATCATCCATCCGCCGCAGGCTGTCAACGTGCTCAGCATCCTCTTTTCGAATGCGCAGCCTCATCTCGCTGCCGTCAGGGAGTATGGTGGTCAGAATTCCTGGCTTGTAATCGCAGGGCATGATGTATGTGGGAACGAATGCCTTTTGAGACATAATGGCTGCATTGGAGAGGAGCGAGTCAGCCAGTCCCAGTGAGATCTTGGCTACTGTATTTGATGTCGTGGGCGCGAGGAGCAGAAACTCATAGCGCTTCACCTGCAACTGTCCGGCCAGGAATGGGGAGTTGGCATTGATCTCCACCCAGACTTTATCAAAATGCTTCTCCAGAGTATTGAAGAGCTTGTAGTATTTGATGACCTGCTCGCCTGCCCTGGATACGAAGACGCGCACGTCCACCACGTCATCGTATTGCTTCTGCAACTCTATCATGGTCTTCACAGTCTCTTCAATGCGGTCGCCACTGCCTGTGATTCCCCAGGCGATCTTCCTCTTGCTGCCGTCCTTTGCCATAAAATTCCCCTGACTATTCACAGGATTTTTCGAGATATTTATTTTTCCGGTGATCTCGTGCTCCTCAAATGAGCCGTCATCTCAGCGAACCTTTTGACCGTCTTTCGCAGCGATCGAAATCCTTCCTCATCCGCTTTTGCTCCCTCCAGCGTATCGCGAGACCAGAATGTTGCCCCCAGGTTGGCGCCAAAAAAACCTCCGCTAACCGGAATCATGCCGTTGAGAATGTAAAACGCATGGATCTGCTGCATCGCCAGCTCCTGGCCGCCCATGCGATCGCCGCCCACGGCTATGGCCATGCCCGGTTTCATCCGCAGGGCTTTGGGGTCGGCGGCAAGCGTTGCTCGCGTCCGGTCTATTACTATCTTGGTCTGGGCGCTCATGCTGCCGTTGTAGACCGGGGTTGCAATGACAAATCCCTCAGCCTGCCTGATGAGCGGGTAGAGCTGATGCATGTCGTCCTTGATTATGCACTCCTTGTTCTTGAGGCAGTAGTCACAGTGCCGGCAGGGGCTGATCTGTTTGCCTCGAACCGAGAATAGCTCCGTCTCCAGGCCTCGCTCCTCCAGCATCTTGAGGGCCTCGCCGAGGATATGCTCCGTAGCCATATTCCTGGGACTGCCGGATATGCCGAGTATCATGACTTTATATTGCCCTTAAAGATATTTCAGATTTTCCGGAAGAGCATGCCGCTCTGCCAGGCGCAGACGGATCATCTCCTCCACCTCGGCAGAAGATGTGCCGAAGACCTCCTCCAGGATCTCTTTGGCGGTTTGCAGCTCCAGGGCACTGCGGTCCAAGATGCTGCTGGAAAGACATTGTCGCTCAACCTTTGGCCTCCGCTGCCAGGGCCATCCCAGGGGCGCGAATACTCCTGCCATAGTCTGCTATCTAGTGCGTGTAAGAATAAATACTTTTCTGGATAAAATGATTGCAGTAAATCATTTTATAAGCAATTAAAAGTATGAGCAAGATACAAATGATACTCTAAAAATGCATCAATAATTTGGGCCATATGGGCCTGGATAATCCTGGATAATATGGCCTCATATCCTGCTGTACACAGGGCAATGTCTATTTCTCAGGATAACTCAGATAATGAAAATGAATAATAAGAAGAATAGCCGCGCGGGGCGAAAGTGAAGCAAAGAGTATTATCTCGAAGGATGCAGACGGATGCAATATAAACCGTGACAAAAGACGCGATGAAAGGAAGAGAGAAACATGATCATAGGAAAGGCTTGGGTCTATGGAGATGATGTGGATACCGATGTGATCATCCCCGGCAAGTACCTTCGCACAAAGGACGCTAGGCTC
Organism: Methanothrix sp.; assembly: GCA_028708055.1. Taxonomy (GTDB): domain Archaea; phylum Halobacteriota; class Methanosarcinia; order Methanotrichales; family Methanotrichaceae; genus Methanothrix. The sequence goes on along the minus strand of JAQVZT010000026.1, from coordinate 10,424 downwards.
TGGGCGGAGCATGCCATGGAGGGCCTAGACAGCAGCTTTGCCTCCGGAGTGCAGAAGGGCGATGTGATTGTGGCGGGAAGGAACTTTGGCAGCGGCTCCTCGCGCGAGCAGGCACCCAGGGCGCTCAAGGGAGCAGGTGTGGCGGTTGTTATCGCCCGCTCCTTTGCCCGGATATTCTACAGAAATGCCATAAATGTCGGGCTACCCCTGATCGAAGCCGATGTATCCTGCGAAAAGGGCGATAGCGTGGCCGTGGACCTGGCAGCGGGGACGGTGCAGGTTGGAGAAAAGATCTATCAAGGAACCCAGCTTCCGGATTTTCTCATGGAGATTCTCAACGACGGCGGGCTGGTGGCGCACCGAAGGCGGCAGAAAGGATTGGCATGATCTTTCCGGTAGAGTACAAGTCGGTAGGAATCAAGGACCAGGAGAGGCGGGGCGAGCCGGTCTATTTTGCCACAGAGTATCTAATCAGCCGGCAGGGTCCGGCTCTCTACCGGGTGGAGAGTCGCGGCTCCGGATTCATGAGAGCGGTGCAAAAACTAGAAATGATTGCCTCCTGCACAGAGATCTTCTTTTATCCCTATATAGTGGACACCCGCAACCGTGCCCGTCTCATAGAGCTGGCTGGCAATATTTGCCGGGAGAAAAAGGCGAATACGGTGGTCTTTTCCGGGCCGGATGAACACATCACCTTCGTCAAGGACCCGGACCCTTCCGCCATTCTCTCTATCGAGGTTCTGGATGTCTCGCCGCCCAGTCCACCCTGGCTGATCCATGTTCTCGCCAGCCTGGAAGGCTGCGGCATCTTTGGTGACCTGACGGTTCGCTTTGTGTCCCGCATCCTGGATCTGCGCCAGTTTGAAAGCAGCTCTGTCTACTATCCCTGCCGGGCCTCTGGGCTGGGCCGCTCTCTGGACACTGACCGGGTGGTGCATGAGCATCCCAGGATAGTGGGCTGCACTATATCCCGGGAGATCTTTCTGGCTAACAATCCGGGCAAGGATTTCGAGTTTATCAACATCTGTCCACTGCAAAGCTCAGAGAGGATCCTGACACCGGAGCAGCCTTTCATCACCCGGTGCTGTCGCTCTGAGATGAAGGGCTTGGTCGAGAAGAATGGACAGAGGGGAATAGCGGTTCATTGGGGAGACGGCCCGGAAAAGATCGCGGAGGCGGTGAGATGTCTGGTAGAGGAGCTAAGAAGGTAGCTGTCGTCGGGGGCGACGGCATTGGTCCTGAGGTGGTAGAGAGCGCTCTGGCGGTTCTGCGGGCCGCAGGAGCCGAGATAGAGCCTGTGTTTGTGGAGATAGGCCTCGTCCGCTGGAAGAGGACGGGCATCGCCATGTCCGAAGAGGATCTGGCGGCCCTCGAGGAGTGCGACTGCATTCTTTTCGGGGCGATCACCACTCCGCCGGACCCCAATTACAGGAGCGTTCTGCTGCGCATAAGACGGGAGCTGGACCTCTACGCCAACATCCGGCCTTTCCAATCGGAGAAACTTGATTTCATCATTGTGCGGGAGAACACCGAGGGGCTCTACTCTGGCCGGGAGGAGATGGATGATGAGCAGGCGCAGACTGTGCGGGTCATAACCCGCAGGTGTAGCGAAAGGATAGCAGAGAAGGCCTGCGATCTGGCAGCGGGCCGGCGCAAGCTCACCATCGTCCACAAGGCCAATGTGCTGAAGAGCGACCGGCTCTTTCTGAAGAGCTGTCAGGAGGTTGCGGCAAGGCGGGCCGTCCCCTGCGAGGAGATGCTGGTGGATGCTGCCGCCTACAATCTGGTGACCAATCCAGGAAGGTTTGATGTGCTGGTCACCACCAACCTATTCGGCGACATTCTGAGCGATGAGGCGGCAGGAGTTATCGGCAGCCTGGGCCTGTGCGCCAGCGCCAACATCGGCACCGACCATGCGCTCTTTGAGCCCATTCACGGCAGCGCCCCGGATATTGCAGGAAAAGGCATCGCCAACCCGGCAGGAGCCATACGCAGCGCAGCGATGATGATGCGCTGGCTGGGCGAGCCCGAGATGGCGGGCAGGATCGAGGGGGCGGTGCAGAAGGCGCTGGCCAGCGGGGCGAAGACGCCGGACCTGGGCGGAAGCTTCGGGACGGCGCAGGTGACGCACGCGGTGGTTGGATATCTCAAAGAGATCTGACGCAATTAATGGTGATTGGGCACATATTCTAGCCACTCTTAACTCTGACTGATTCTTTTTATTAAAATAATATTATTTCATATCCAATTATGCAAAAAGATGATATACTTAGAAACGATCCTGGGATATTAGGAGGGATTCGGCAACTGAGCGGGCTCAAGCTTGCTAAGTGCGTACCGAAAGACAATCTGGGTACGTTTCGTTTGCACCTTATATTTTCGACGCTAGTAGTTATGCTAGCCCTCTCTTCAGCTTCTGCAGATATGTGCGATCTGCTCAATCCCAATGCATGCGGCCTGTACGACTGCGGAGGCAATAGCTGGTCGCCTGACGAGACTCAGGGCAATGGCGATAATCTATCCCTGCGGTCCGGACAGGTCGATATGGTCGGCGCCAGCAGGGTCTGCATGAAGGTCGCCGGGCCTGGTTTGATTAAATTCGTCTGGACGGTGGACCCGATGGCACAGCATGTTGGCTCTCTCGGCTTCTGGGTGGATAATGCTCAGGTAGCAGTCTGCAGATCACAAGGATGGAACCCGGTTTCATACACCCTTCGGGAAAAAAGAGACTATGATCTCACCTGGCAGTTCTATAAATTCAAGTCTATTCCGGCGGGCATGGGTGGAGGATGGATAGACGACTTGAATGTAATTAATGGAATTGTTGGGAAATCATCACCAATATTTCCAGAAATATTTAAAGAATGTAATCTTGCCAATCAGTCCAGCACGAGTTGCCCACCGCCCGAAAAATCCGGGTGCAATTGCCGAGAAATAAGATATGGTCTGCCTGCAAGTGGGAACGAGACATGCTCTGGGGCATTGGGGCTATCAGCGGTATCTTCACCGAATATATCAATCAATATTGCACTAATTCCGACTACGAATGTCAGCATTAATATCTCTGGTATCTCGGGACCCGTTTCAAACATCAATCAAGATCGTAATTTAGCGCCGGGTATGGCATCAAATATCACTCCCTACATCAATAAGTCGAAAGATGTATTCGTTTCTCAGAATAAATGTGAAGAACCTGATTGCTATGATAATATCGGTGAAGCTATAGGTGCAGTAGATAACGGAGGAAATGTAACCATCTACGAAGGAATATACAACGAGTCAGTTTTAATTAATAAATCTTTGCGGCTGATAGGTAGAAATAGTACAGCAGTTAAAATCGTTGTACGTGATCAGGATGGCATAACGGTTTCCTGCGGTGCAGGAACTGTGTCATTCGAAAATTTAACGATTATAAATGAGTTTGGTTCCTGCAAAAAGACTATTGGCATAAATGATACAACAAAGTCACATGATACGAGCATTCGGGTTGAGGACTGTAGCATTCTGAACTTCACCATTGGAGCAAAAATAGGCAAGTCAAAACTCATATTTGCCCGAAATAAGATAATTTCTTCCACCGAATTTGAAGATATCGTTGATGGATGCCAACTATGCACGTATGCAAATAATTCTGCGAGAGGTAAACACTATTTAGTAGGGCTTTGGTTCAATGCACCATTGGGTGCGTTCGAGATTCATAACAATAGCATAGAATTGAGAAATGATACGAACCGCAATTTGTACACCTATGGGATAGTTCATGAAGGTCCAACATCGGAATGCGCTTATACGCTATTGAGTACGCAAGAGTGCGAAACCATCAATACCACCGCATGCAAGATAATGTATCTTCGCGGAAGAGATTCAGCAGATTGCGCCAGGTGAATTGCATATGTTGAAGAACCATTGCGATAGATCAGTAGGGCGACTCGCTGCATTGGCGCTTATATTAATAATCGGATTGAATATAGTCTATTCTCAAAGCCCGCCTGCAATTTTTAAAATCGAAAATATAACTGCGTTCCCCGATAAAGGAGTATATTTGAGAAATGAGATCATACAAATCGAATATAAACTAAATTGCAGTGGCAAGACTGGTGAGAAATCCTTCATCTTTAAAGCTAACAGGAGTTTTGAGATCAATGAAACCCCGCGATATGAGCCAAGAGTAGTATATCCTCCAGAAATAGGCCACAAATCCGAGAAGCCCTATTTCTATTCAACACCAGATGGATTCAGAAGATATTATGTTCCACTGTTTGATAATAATAATGGGAGCAGGAGATATCTCATAGAAATAATGCTTAACATTTCACCTACATTAGAATGCCGGCTAAATAGAACTTATAATTTGGCAGATAGGTCCTTTGTCGATATTCGGCCTGCTGGACGCAGGATATCATCATCAATCGAAATAGTCAATAGAAATCCAGATGTCATAGGGCCCATCATCTCTGAAAAGGAGAAGCTGGCACAATTCACTATAAACGACGAGGATAGTCGCTTCGTTGAATGGGCTTTATTCAAAAATGGAAGGCGCATTCCTGGATATAGCGGAAACATAAGCATGAAGGAAGATCCGCTCGACAATAATACTATAAATATTTCACTATATTTATCGGAATTGGCATATTTGAAGCTGCATCTCATAGATAGCGATGGTGGAGATTATTGGAGTAGTCCATTGAGCAATTGGCCTGAAAAGGAGCCTCGGGCCGATCCAGAAGAGGCAATTCGCAGAGATTACTTGATATTTGCTTTTGTCGCGATTATACTATCAGTTATCTTTTTCAACTATCATTCTTTGGGTTTGCATAGCAGATTGGGTTTATATGCAATTGTTACTATTATTATTCAATACGTAATATTTAGGCTGGATTTTATATTTCTTTTATTGCTGCTCATAGTATTATCATCTGTATCCAATTATTCGCTTCATCTGCTATCTAGCATCAAAGAAAATGAAGCGGAACAGAGAAAATTCATAACTAAATGGACTCTCGTGTGCAGTTTATGGTTTCTTTTAATTATATCTATAACAGTAAACCGTTCATCCATCGAGAATGTCGAAAGAGAACTTAATCATCTAGCCATAATGGGTGTTTGCATAACTTTTCTAAGCATATTGCTGGCAATATTTGCCACAGATAAGCTATCCAATCTCAAGCAATATGCCAAGAAGTTTGAAATCGCAGCAGGTGTTTATTGTGTTTTATGGATAGTGTTTTATTCAATTAGTATTCATGACACATACATAAAGACGCTCAGCGATGCTCATCCCGAGAATTTTCTGGTTATGTTATATTTAACATTTTTTTCTTTGATTCTTTTGCCCGCATTAATCTATTTCTATTTTGCACCCGAGTTAAAAACCGAAATGACCTGAACTGGAAGTTGGCAGGATGCGATCTGCAATTGCTGCCATCACATCTTTTTCAGCACCCTGGCCACCCACCGCGACAGGCTCCACGGCAGGCTGTTCTTTAGCCTTCGCCTTATATCCTTTTCGCTCTTATTCCTGCCTTTTGCCGTCTTCTTCATAAAAATTCGCCCATATTCCCTGCGATTTCCAAAGCCATATACCTGACGGATCTGCCAAACCTACAGCAAAACTTTATATCTCTATTCAGTCTAAATATATATGGTGTGTTAATATGATTTCCCAATCCCGCAAACATCTCTCCTGCCTGACCATGCTGTTATTCCTATTATCATTCTCACAGCCGGCAACTGCCGCACTCTCCCTGAGCGGCACCGCATTTCAGGATGCCAATAGCGACGGCTTCTTCTCGCCGGGTGAGCAGACCCTGGCAAATATCGCCATCGGGCTCTCCCTGGAAGGAAATGCCATATTATCGGCCAGCACGAACGAATCCGGAGGGTACTCTTTTGATAACCTCTCGCCGGGCAGCTATGAACTGACGGTGCAGCCCTCCTCGGGCGGGAGCCTGACTGCGCCAGGTTCTGGCAGCTATGTGGTGACGCTCACCGATAAGAGCGCCTCCGGCCTGGACTGGGGATTCTTCGCGCCGCAGGCCAGCGCTTCCCTAGCTCCCAGGACCTATCCGATCATGCACCCCACCCAGAAGGAGGCCAGCCTCTGGGCCGGGCAGTACGATAGTTCCGCCAGAGCCTACCTCAGCCCCGAGATCGAAGGCAAAATGGCCTCTACACCCGTGGCTGCCTTCAATCTGCTCGATCATCTCAAGTACACTCCCTCGGAGCGCGACCAGGGCACCTGCGGCAACTGCTGGGCCTGGGCAGGAACGGCCGTGATGGAGCTGGATTATGCCCGCCAGAAGGGCATCTCAGACCGCCTGTCTGTGCAGTACCTCGTCTCCAACTATAACGGCGGCTGCGGCGACAACGGGGCATGCTGCGGCGGCTGGCTCTCTGACCTGGCCGGCTTTTACCAGGACAAAAAATTAATGGTGCCCTGGTCCAACAGCAACGCCCACTACAGGGACGGAAAAAATGATTGCGGCGCATGCTCATCGGTGCCCGCTTCGTTCATATCAACCGAGCCTCATTACGAACTGTCGGCCATCTCCGTCAATACCATCCCCACTCACAATCTGTCCCGAGAAGAAGCCATCTCCAACATCAAGAACGTCCTGCTTCAGGGCAAAGGGATCTGGTTTGGCTATTTCTTGCCCGACAAGAGCGCCTGGGATGACTTCTTTTCCTTCTGGGGCTCCCAGCCGGAGAGCGCAGTCTGGCAGCCGGACGGGGCAGACGGCAGAACCTTTGATTATAAGAACGGAGGCGGCCACGCCGTCCTCTGCGTGGGATACGACGAGACCGACCCCAATAACCGCTACTGGATCATGCTCAATAGCTGGGGCAAGACCGCAGGGCGTCCATCCGGCCTCTTCCGCATGAGCATGGACATGAACTACAATTGCAGCTACGCGGATCTCGGAAACGCCTTCTTCTGGATGACATTGGACATGAGCTACCCGGAAAACGGAAACCAGGCCCCTCAAGCGCCATCCGAGCCCCAGGGACCGGCGAAAGGGGTCGCCCTTAGCCCGCTGAGCTTTGCTGCATCAGCCAGTGATCCGGAAGGAGATCCGGTGCGCTTTTCCTTCGATTGGGGTGACGGCACCGCCTCTGAGACTGAGTCTGTCCCATCCGGTACAATCGTCAGCTCATCTCATTCCTGGGAAAAGCCTGGCACCTACTATGTGCGGGCCACAGCCATCGACGAGCAGGGCAGCCAGTCCCCCAGCTCCGCCCGCCTGGCAGTAATGATCTACAATAACAATCCGCCAAACAGGCCGTCCCCGCCAATGGGCGCTGCATCCGGCAATGTGGACAGGCCCATTTCATTCAAAGGGTATGCCACAGATCCCAATCAGGACCAGGTAGCCTATATCTTTGATTGGGGGGATGGCAGCACCTCGCAGAGCGAGATGGTGGATTCTGGAACTTCTGTGCAGATGCCGCATAGCTGGAGCCAGGCAGGAGCCTACAAGATCAAGGTCATGGCCATGGATGGTAATGGCGGCAAATCTCAGTGGTCGGCCTGCAGAGCAGTGAGGATTCGTGAAGCGGCCACAAGCTCCAGGTATCTGGCTGCCCTCAAGGCAAGGACGGAAAGAGCAGGACAGGTCAAGAGGACCTGTTCCTGTTCTAAGAAGTCGTGACTTCTCTATTCCTTTTCGTTGTTCTTTTTAATTTTTCTATTTTATTTATATTCTTTGTCTTCTTAATTCTCTTTTTCCATCAGGGTGCAGGGCAGGCGCTCTTTTCCAGGCTGGCCACCATCGCTTCCGCCTTTTTAGCCACCTCGGCTGGGTCCATCGGAGAGCGTGCCACTTTCGTTTCTATGGCTGCACGGGCAACGGCTGAGGCCACCGCCGGAACCACCCGCCGGTCCAGTGGCGAGGGAATGATGCACCTTTCGGATACGTTCTCCACCAGTCCGGCAATAGCCCTGGAAGCTGCGACTTTCATTGACTCATTGATGTCTGACGCCCTCACGTCCAAAGCACCGCGAAAGATCCCGGGGAATCCCAGGACATTGTTGACCTGATTGGGGAAATCGGACCGGCCGGTGGCCACCACCCGCGCTCCTGCCTGTAAAGCCAGCTCCGGCATGATCTCTGGCACGGGATTGGCCATAGCAAAGACAATGGCATCTGCTGCCATGCTCCGGACCATTTCCGGCGTCACAATGCCTGCCACGGATAGGCCCAGAAAGACATCCGCTCCCCGGATCGCATCTGCCAGGCTTCCGGTGACGTTTCTGGGGTTGGTCAGGCTGGCGATCTCCTGCTTGGCAGAATTGAGGTCGGACCTGCCCTGGTGGATCACTCCCCGGCTATCACAGAGTATAGCATCCTTCACCCCGAAGCTGTAGAGGAACTTGGTGACCGCGATACCCGCAGCCCCCGCGCCGCTCACTGCGACCCTTATCTGGTCAAAGCTCTTGCCGACGACTTTGAGGGCATTGATCAGTGCCGCCAGGGCGACCACTGCGGTGCCATGCTGATCATCGTGAAACACCGGTATAGAGAGGAGCTTCTTGAGACGAGTTTCCACCTCGAAGCACCGGGGCGCGCTGATGTCCTCCAGGTTGATGCCGCCGAAGACGCCCTCGATTCGGGCCACCGTCTCCACGATGACCGAGGGGTCCTTGCTGCCTACAGCTATGGGAAATGCATCGATGCCCGCGAAGTTCTTGAAGAGTATGGCCTTTCCTTCCATTACCGGTATGGAGGCCAGAGACCCGATATCGCCCAGGCCCAGGACGGCGGTTCCATCGGTTACCACGGCTACGATATTTCCTTTTGAGGTGTACTCATAAACGTCGTCCGGATTTTTCTCGATCTCGCGACAGGGCTCGGCCACTCCTGGAGTATAGGCCAGCGAGAGGTCACGCACCGTTTTGCAGGGCACCTTGCTGTGGACGGCAATCTTGCCCCTGGCATCTTTGTGAAATGCTAAAGCATCATCTCTAAGAGACATAACAACTCCTGTTTTTAGGGTTCTGCCGCTAATAGGGAGGAGCAACAGATATAAAGCATGGGTCAGACGGAGAATAGTCTGAGCCGGGGTGGCAGAGCGGACAATTTCTGCGGGCAGCAAGCCCACAGGAGTTCATACGCGGCAGGCTCGAGACCTGTTGTCCCTTCCTGGGACGCTTGGGTTCAAAATGTGATGAGCGCAATAGCTTGCACAGGAAAATCCCAACCCCGGCGCTAATAATTATAGAAAGCTTCATATCCAAACAGAAAAAGGCGATAAGGTTATGGCTAGATTTCCAGAAGCTGAAAAGCGAATACTGAATCTCAAGATATGCATGAACTGCAACGCACGAAATCCCGTAAGGGCGACCCGCTGCCGCAAGTGCGGCTACAAAGGGCTGAGGATGAAGTCCAAAGAGAATAAGACCGCTTGATGATGCTTGAGAGAGGCAAGGTCGAGCTGCTTCTTGCCAAAGCGGTAGCCGAGCGTGGAGCCGGACATCTGACTCTGATCGATCCGGATTCCCAGAGCCCTGCTCAGGCAGGTGCTATGGCTCTGGCCGCTGCCAGAGGCGGCACTGATGCCATCATGGTGGGCGGCTCAGTGGGTGCGGCTGGAGTCCTGCTCTACGAAACCGTGCGGGAGATCAAGGATAAGACCGATCTCCCGGTGATTTTGTTTCCCAGCAGCGTAGCAGGTCTATGCGAAAATGCTGATGCCGTCTTCTTCATGAGCCTGCTTAACTCCCGCAGCCCGGCTTATATCGTAGAAAACCAGGCTCTTGGTGCTCCTCTGGTCTTTCGCTACGGCCTTGAGCCGATACCAATGGCATACATCATAATCGAGCCGGGGGGGACAGTGGGCTTTGTGGGCGATGCCAGGCTCATTCCGCGAAGAAAGCCGGAACTGGCTGCCGCTTATGCCCTGGCGGCCAAGTACATGGGCATGAGGCTCGTTTACCTGGAAGCAGGTTCAGGCGCAGACTCTCCCGTGCCGGTCGGCATGGTCTCCCTGGTCAAGAAGCTTCTGGGCGATGTTCTGGTCATTGTCGGCGGAGGAATTCGTTCCGGCGAAGCCGCGGCGGAGCTTGTAGCCGCAGGAGCGGACCTGATCGTCACCGGAACCGGCGTGGAGAAGAGCCAGGATGTTGCCGCCTTTGTCTCAGGTATAACAAAATCCATTCGAAGGTAGTTAATTGTGCCTTCTTCTATCCAGACATTTTTAGATCGGCATAATCTGGACGGCTTTCTCTTTGTAGGTGATAGCTTCAGTGATGCCGATATGTATTATCTCTCTCATTTCCTGGCGGGAGACAGATTTGCCTTCCTGGCTCAGGAGGAGAGCACGCTTCTCGTCTCTTCCATGGAAAAAGGGAGGGCGGAAAAAGAGTCCATTGCAGGCAAAATTGTCAGCACTTCGCAATACCAGATCAGGGAAAAGCTGAAGACTTG
>JAQVZT010000309.1 GCA_028708055.1 Methanothrix sp. | reverse complement strand
CAGAATTCTCCCGGACACATGCAGAGACGTAAACCGGGCTCACGAAAAAAAAGGATCCGGCTTTTAGGGGCTGTTCCAGCATAGTGCGAAGTATCTCCCTGCCTGCGCGCTCGTCCATGCCTCCTGCCCCCAGGCCATAGAGGTCCAGTTCCACTACTGCATATCGGCTGCGCAGGAAGGGGATGGCGATGGACGCGAACGCCCGGCTGTGCATGCAACACCAGTTCCAGTATTCATTCCGGGTCTTGCGCTGGTCCATCCAGACGATGTGACGGGCGAGGACCGCCTCTTCGAGAGTGTTATGTGGCTTTAGCACAAAGCGCGTTTCATATCTGCCAAAGTAAGAGAATCTTTTGGGCGGCAGGCGATATCCATGTGATGTGCTGATTTGGATCAATGATCAAATGGCCCTTTCAAGGATCAAGAAAGATTTGTTTAGTTAATTATATATACTGTAATCAAGTATTTCATAATAGGATATTGAGGTAGATGTATGAAGATAAAATTTATCTGCAAAAATTGTGGATCTGTGAATGAAAAGGAGAAAGAGGTGCTCCTGAATCCCAACTACAGTGAAGACGATTGGCTCTGCGATCTCCCCCTCGGTTTCGAATGGATCCTGCCGGTGGGAAAGATCACGCCCATCGTCGGCAATCCTATCTATGTCTCCAGCATCGGAGGCAACCTCAGTAGAAGCGAGTACCTGGAGAGATACAATGTAGACCCGGAGATCGCCTACCAGCTGATGCGCAAGGATAAGGGAAAGCCTCTGGCCAAGGCGATGGACCCGAGCAGAGTTCAGAGCCTGGTTATGTCATCTCGCTTGCCGGATTTCGAAGATTGGCCGGCTTAGAGAGACTGCCTGAGCAATTGAAAAGACCACAGGCCGTCCTTCATTTTTCGCTTTCCCTCCATGGTACAAGGAGCTGCAGGCGAATATGCCGAAAGTTTCAGAAGCGACTATCAGGCAAAGAACCACGCTGCCAGAGGAAAATTAATCACGAAATCAGCAAAGCCATAGCATCGATTGTGTCTTCCCGTTGGCTCTCATTACCTTGGCGAGCACCGCATGTTGTTCTCTTTGTAATTACCGGGATGATATTACAGTGTGTTTCTGTGGCGCCGCCATATGACAATTAATTTTCCGGGTTATATTTCGGGCGCTAGATGCCGGGCCTGCCATATTATTGCCTCGATAGATTTGGATGCGTGTGCATAAAAGCATTGATCCTTAAACCACATTGTAAATCGGCATGATGTGTCCCGGTTCCGTCGCTTCTGTGCCTCTCTTGATAGCGCCCGCATTCTGCCCTGCAGGAGACCTAGCCCGGAATGGCGCGATCCGGCTAATAGCGGGCCTGGCAGGAGGTCCAGATTTTGGGGGCTCAGATGATGAATCTCGGCGGATAAGCTGATGTGGGCAGCCGGGCGTGAATATTAAGATTGCTGCAAACGTTTCGAGCTAAGAACGTCTGGTGTTCATAGGATGCCTGGGCAAAATCATTCTCTTTGAAGCCCATACTATAATTTTATATAAGTTGTGTAATTTTTATATATTTATTTAGCTTGGCTTGATCGACTTGCCGCAAGCAGGACCTATAGCCAATTGCACCTGCAATTGAGAGATACATAGAAAAGTATTTAACGAATAATCTTTGAAATATCTTGGCGCAAAGAATTGTTGAGAGGTTCGGTCGATGAGAAAATTATCAGCCGTATCAATTGTCGCATTTCTAATTTGTGTGTTATTAGTTGCCTATGCCACAGGAAAAACGCAAATAAGCAACTGCCCACGGTGCAATTGCACAAATGACAATCTCCCAATCGGTCAGAATGAATATGCCACTATTGATGAGAACTCTATAGTTGATCTTGGCAAAGGGTACGGTTTAGAGTATAGTGCATATGAAGGAAACTCAGGACCTTTCGTATTTAGTCTGCTGAAGGATGAGCAAACTGACTGCATAATAAAATTAGATGAATACATCAGCAATGAGTCTTGTTATTGTGATAAAAACGGCAAACCATTGATCTATATATATTTTGATATATTCAACAGGTCCGGTTCAAATCCATTTTCTATTCAATGGAATTGGCTATGATCGATATCATGGGAAATAAATTTTTCTTTTTTAAAATTATTAATTTGTATAAATATAAAAAAATTGGATATTATTTAATAATTATTTTTATGATTATTCAGGGGGTGAAGTGTGAGACAAGCGGTGCAGTGATATCATCGTATATAATTTCGAATAATAGCATTGACCTACGAAATGAACGAATAAATGGAGATATTGATGTCAAGAATAAATTGGTGTGCGGCTCCATACAAATTGAGGATTCTGAAATCGATGGTAACTTATTATTTGGCGGTTCTATATTTCAGAATTGTGTGTCCATTAGAAACACTACAATATTAGGAAAATCTTATTTCAATAATTCACTCTTTTATGATCAGGTCGATTTTGAGAAGTCAAGATTCAGTGATTTTGCTAATTTTCGCGATTCAACATTCTTCGACATGGCAAATTTTAAGAATGCATCATTTGATGAAGCAAATTTTGTGGAATCTATATTCTCAGACGATGCTCTTTTTAGTAGGTGCAATTTCTCTGCAGTGTCAAAATTTAATGGCGCTAACTTCAATAAGTACGTTACATTTGCAGATTCAAGATTCTATCATATGGCATTTTTTAGTGAAACTACTTACAAAGGATATGCCCTTTTCGAAAGAGCAAAATTTTATTATTACGCATATTTCGGTAATGCATTTATGTCAGAGGATGTTGACTTCTTTGAGACGATGTTTAGAGAGGACGCTCACTTTTCCAATCTTAAGGCATTAAAAGAAGTTGACTTCTCGAAATCTGACTTTTCGAAGAAAGCTAATTTCCGCGATGCCAGATTCAGCGGTTATGCTAATTTCAAAAACGCAAGTTTCCAGAATCTAATCCTGAATGGCGCTATCTTCAATCAGTTCTACTTGCCCTGGAAAAATGTTAAGGGCAAGTTAGATTGCGACGAATCTCTTTACTTGCACATGATCAGTACCTATAAAGACCTTGGGTTGTTTGATGATGCGGATGATTGTTACTACTACTTCAAGAATAATTATCGTCAGTCCTACAAGTTCAACGACCTCATCGAACCTATTCTGGGGGAACTGTATGGATGGGGTGTGAAGCCACTTAATACTATTAAATGGTCAATTATTTTTATTTTAATTTTCGGGCTGTATTTTTGGCTCCTTCATATCTTAAACAACCTTCAATGCGGCGAAGGAAGGTCAGACCTACCTGAAACCAAATATTCCGAAAGCCATCAAAATGGTACAGTGCAATCAATAGACAAGGACTCAACTGATCTTCATGTTGCGAGTTTCTTCAGTGTGGTCTGGTCCACCTTTTTGTCACTAACCATGTGCTTAATCTTCAGTGCAAGGATCTATGCATCTGCATTGACTTCTATAATTGAGGGGCCCTCATTGCATGGGACGAGAAGCAATATTGCCAAACTGGAGAAGCTATTGGCTCATCTCATGGCTTTTCTCTTCTTGATAGCAATCTCAAAGACTATATTGCGGGAAATTATATAAGCTATAATTTATATGACACCCATCTCCAAGGAGATGCTGAGCATCAATAGGTTAACGAAAAAGGGAAAAATGGTTTCAGGCCTGGTCAGCGTAGATGTCCAGACCGCTTTCTGTTCGATCTCAACCCATTCA
>JAQVZT010000308.1 GCA_028708055.1 Methanothrix sp. | reverse complement strand
ATGGCCACCACTCCATCGGCCCCGCTCCTCTGCGCAGCCAGTCCCAGCTCAACGATATCCGCGGTGTTTGGAGTCAGCTTTACCCAGACAGGCACATTCGAAGCAGCCTTCACTGCGCCCGTAACCGATTCCACCAGATCGGGATAGCGGCCCAGCTCGCTGCCGTATTTTTCGGCATGCGGGCAGGAGAGGTTCAGCTCAAAGGCGTCGGCATTCAGGCTGCGGGCGATTTGAGCGAATTCCGATGCAGAAGATCCGAAGATGCTGGCTATGACCGGAACTCCTCCAGCCCGCGCCTTATCAATCTCATCCTGAAAATCTCTGTAGGAGGGATTGGGCAGTCCCATAGCATTGAGAAGGCCGCCTTCCACCTGAACAATGGTTGGACCGGGATGTCCCTCCCGCGGCAGCGACCCTATTGATTTCGTTATCACGCCGCCTGCTCCGGCTCTCGCGGCGCGGCAGAGAGAGGCACCGGTGGTACCCAGGATTCCTGCCGCCAGCAGTATCGGATTGGACAGCTGCAGACCGCAGGCATTAATGGAAAGGGATGGCATAAAGAGGATGATCTGCTGGAGAAGATAAAAGGCTTATTGGAGCTGATAGCCCTGGTAGCCCTTCATCTTCAATTGCTTTTTATGGGGCGGATCGGATCACCAGAACCGGGCTCTTTGCCTGGCGGGCCACATCAAAGGTTGTGCTCCCCACGCGAATCTGCCTGCTCCAGCTCTTTCCCTGCGATCCCATTATAATGAGCGAAACATCCTGTTTTTCCGCGAGGGTGATTATCTCTTTGGCTGCATGGCCCATCAAAACATGAACCGTTATCTTTCCGCTCAGGCCTTTCAGCTCCTCTCGCATCTGCTTCAATCTTTTTGCCGCCTCCTCGAATTCCTCTTCCCTGCCAATTACATTTACGAGCAGGGTCTCTTTGACTCCAGTCAGGCCCTTAATCGCGGATATTGCCTCCTGGCCCGCTTCAGAGAAATCTGTTGTAACAAGCACCCTGGAAAATATATCCCGGCAGAACCCCTCGAGCTGCTTATCGCTGCTAAGATCGAGAATCTTGTGCCGGATGATGAGCAGGTCAGTCTGGCCTTTTCTCAGAACCTCGGTGGAGACTGATCCCAGGAGCATGCCCTCAATCAGTCCTTTGCCCTGCGCTCCCATGCAGATGAGCGAGACCTTTTCATCGATTGCGGTCTTGATGATGGCTTCGCCGATGCTACCCCCTTCTATCAGGCTCAGGCTTGAATCGGGCTTAAGCCTCTTCATATTCACTCCGTCCGCGCCGCTCATCGGTTCGACAATGATCTTTAAGCTCTGCCTGACGGTGAGGCCTTTTTCAACTAGATGGGAAAGGTAGCCGGCCTGCTCGGCCAGCCGAGTCTGAGCCTCGTCGATGAGAGAATCATAGCTCCATCCCTTTCGCTCCAGGTTCATGGGATTGCTTGCATCAACCACATTGAGAAGCACGACTTCTTCAATGCCCGGCATCTGGGCGAGGCATTCCTGCATCTTGTGGGCATAGCTGGAAAAGTCGGTGGAAACGAGAATTTTTTTAAACATAATCAAACCTCTTATCTTACTTCAACTGCAAAATATATGAATTTGGTGATGTTTTGCATTAATTCTCATCCGGTTGCTGCGATATCATTGGCATAAATGTCCTCTGCCATCTTCATGAGAGCCTCTCCCAGCACCTCTCCGCCGTAGTCGGGCAGAATTATGATTTTCTTTTCTATGTAGCTCTCCCTCAGCTCCTGGATATAAGCGGTTTGAGATGCCTTCTTCTCCCGGCAGAAGCGGCAATCGCAGTCCTGGATCACATGGTTGATGATGACTGTGGATACGGTAACTCCATGAGCCTCTACAGTCTCAATCAGGCGGTGGCTCTCTTCCACTGCCGCTTTCTCAGGGATGGTGACAATGGTGATGCTGGAGGCTTCCGGGTCGATCAGAGCTAGGCGCATTGCCTCAGCCTTCATCCGCATCATCCGAATCTCTGAGAGAATGCGATCCCCAAAACCCGGCTGCAGAAGGTCGAGCATCCCCATCCAGCGGTTTCTCATGCCCAACAATTTTGTGACAAAGCCGGTGGTGATGGTGGGCAGTTGCAGAAGCGGCAGGACCATGGCGGTGGGAGCCGAGTCTATGATCACGTAGTCGTACTTCTTATCTGCGCAGATATCGTTTAATTTGTCCATGAAGATCAGCTCTGAGACACCGGGCATCTTGCCAAAGTCCTCAGGCTTCACCTCTACCTCAAAGAGTCCGAAGAGGGCGGTGAAGATGCTCCTGTATCTGCGAAAGAAGCTGCCTGCCTCCATAGCGAGATCTGGCTCATAGGCATAAAGATGCTCGCGGATCTCTCGCGGATGGGATCCGAGGTCGATTTGAAAGATATCCGAGAGCGAATGGGCCGGATCCATGGAGAAGACAAGGGTTTCTTCTCCATCATGCGCTTTCCAGATGCCGGATGCTGCCGAGCAGACGCTTTTGCCCACTCCCCCTTTGCCTGCAACATAGATCAGTTTCATCGCAATTCAGAACTCACGGATGGATTTAATGTTTTTGAGCGGCAACAAAAGGTTTTTCTACATCTTATACATTTTATTAATTAATTAAAAAAGGGGGCGAAAGGTTTGAGAAAATGGATTTTTCTGATCAGCATATTTTTTCTCTGGGCATTTGCCGCGCACGGCAGCGCAATTCTGGAAGGCAGCGGTCTGGATATACTGGGAAGCAATGCGAACAATACCACCATCATCGCGCCTGGAGGGACGCCGGTAGAGGTGAATATCGTAGGCAGCACCGCCAGCAATCTTCAGATCGGCAGCCCTGCGCAGGAAGGCCACCGGAGCAATTGCCTGGAATGCGCGCCATGCGGGGAGGCAAAGCGCTATGAAACGCCATGGGACGACTTCAAGAGGCCGCTATGCTATCCCTGGAGTTCATATATTCCAACCAGATACAACCGGCCTCTCATTAAACAGGATCAGGCGTACATAAGCACTGCTCCGAAGATCCTCACTCTGGGAAGCGTGACTATAACGGCCAAGTCCGATCCTAACCAGAGAAGCAGTCTGAAAACAGGAAGAAGTTCGTGAAGATGACTGCCTAAGTTTAAAAGTATTATTTTTAATAATTTTTTATACTTTTAAATCTTTCCCTGAGGGCGGCGCGGCCACAATTGTCACATTTAATTAAAATATTTTTCAATTATTGTAAATAAAAGACATTCTTTAGGCCCGAAAGATTTTTCTACTTATTGTATATATAAAACATAGGTTAAATATGATACATCGATTGGGAAAGTTAGCTGGAGGGGAATGGTGTTGAGAAGGTCAATCCTATTAGCTTTAGCGCTGATGCTATCCGCTTGCAGCGCATATGCGTTCGGCAGCCCGGGATCGATAGTTGTAGATATCGTAGGAAGTACAACCGACAATACCAGGATCACATCATCCGGTATGGAGAAGGTTGAGCTGGAGATAGTCGGGAGCGAATCAAATAATACAGTTATCTCTCCTCCTGAAAAGCTCAGGAGATGTCTGCCTCCGATCTGCTCTGATTCTGCCTATTCCGGAGAGGTCTCTTCTGCAATAAAGACCGAAAACAAGGAGAAGCGCTATCCCTGGGAGAATATGCATCTGGGAGTAGATGCCTGGTATGGTACCTTCTGGTACACAGATGTCAATATGCCGAAGTGGCCCCAAATTTAAAAATTGC
>JAQVZT010000307.1 GCA_028708055.1 Methanothrix sp. | reverse complement strand
CAGAATAGAGAAGCTAAGGGCCGCAATCGAATACAATATGCCAATACCATCATTTGTGGGCGGAGGAATGGAGGAATTTTCAGCTGCGTGTAGCCTCTGCGCATCGCAAGCCGGTTCGGATTGTGTAGTATAGTGCTTTGCAGAAATGTGCGTTGAGAATATATGGGCGGATTGATGGCGGAAATAGTATAGGTCGTCCATATCGTCCATATATCTATTTTGATTACATAATTTGTAGCCGGTCTCCTGAGTCTGGATAGCCGCCATTGACCTGGCTGAGACGGTGTGGCTACTCTCTTTGTCCTGCGTTTAATTTAAAGTACAGATTTCCTCATATACAACAATATATTGATCGAGGATTGGTAAAAATTCTATGAATTTTATTCAAATAAGGAAGTAAGACTCCTAACTGCAAAGGATGAGCCTGTCAGCAACGTGGAACCTTATCCGTGCAACTCCTGAGCCAACGTGTTAAATAGGATGCAGATTATAATTGATTATAATGGAGAACCTCATATGGAAAAATATATAATAATTTTAATCTTGGTCGCCATCTCGATCGGAACTGGACTGGCAGCAAATGCAGATATCGGTGATGTGGATGCGTTTAAACAAGCCTTGGAACAGGATGGATTCACTGTGCAGCAAGGCGGGATAGGTTTTTTTGATGCAATAAGGGTATACAATTTAGGGTTGCTGCCTTGCGCACTCGGAAATAATCCCTCAACAAAATACTTGACATATTTTGTTCCACCGGCTCCAGATCACAAAGTGCCTGAACTGTTTGCAGAGATCGCAACTTCGCTTGCAATCAGCAAAAATACATCAGCATTCTGGAATCTCGGTCCAGATGAGGCTATTGTTTTCGTAGGGCGAACTCCGCCTGAGTGCAAATACTTCTGCTATGATGCAGAAATGCTGTTTACCGCATTCCGAAATGAGACCAGATGGATCTGGACCTGCCTGGGCGACCCCTTGAATAATTTAGTCATTAAAACTGCAGGAACGCCTGATGGACTGCCCGGAAATCCGTTCAATCAAACCACGGTGATAATTGCCACCGCCGATAAGGGCATCGATCTACGTATCAGAGCCGCTGCTCAATCTGTCGGATATCCAGATAATATAACCAATACTCAAGTGATCCCATCGACTATGCTGAACATGGGCCTAGAGAATAGTTCCGATACATTTACCCTATTCATCCGTCCGGCGCTATTCCAGGATCAGAAAGCGGGCGAAGCCTACATTAATAGAGTACCTGCGACGATTCTCAGGATTACTCCCAATGTATCTGAACAATTGGATCCATTTAATGTGACAGAGCTAAGAGTACGTGGAACTGGAACAACCGAGTTTAGCCTGCTGGATGATCTGAATAAATTACGGCAAGCTATCCTCACCAAATACAATGCATTGAATGCCACAGAGCTTCCAACTAGCAGGTGGTTCACAGAACAGTATACGGGTCTTCAGACCGGAATTAATACCTGGGGTCCTAACAACGATTGCTGCTATCTTTGGACTGCGAATCAACCTGTCACTTCGCCGATGCCGCCATTCAGCAGTCTGCTGCCGTACTATAATTTCACACGAACTCCGCCAATCACTCTTGGCAATGATTCCAATGAGTTCATTATTGTCTACGGAGTTAACCATGTAGCCACAGGAAAGTGCTCTTACTTGAATTTCGCTCCCTATGGCGCAGATATTTGGAACGGAGTTGGAGCAGTCCATGATCCAGAACTCGCCGGAACTGCCGAGGAGTACCTTCCTGATAATCCTAATGCGAAATATCTTTACGTCTACAAGATCGCCAGGAACTGTGAAGGTGATCCTCACTGCTATGAGCTTCCTTACGGTCCAGGAGGCTATGGAATTGGGACGAATCAGCCGCTCTACATTGCCTGGAGGCTATACCTGGAAAAAGCTACAAAGATTGGTCCTGCATACTCAGAGATCGTGTACGACAGAGCCATAAAGTTCGATCAGAAACAATAGGAAAGAGGAAAAGTAAATGGGGTATTGAAGCCTACCCCACCTCTTTTTGATATGCAATAAGAGATCACAGGAGCAGAGCAAATCATAGAGAGATGGAGCTAGGGGGTGATCCTCCTCCGTTTGCTCATGATTTGGACTTAAACAAAGTTTTTATTAGATAATATATAGATAATAATCATGGTAAATCGATGGCAAGGAGGATTCGGGTATATGAAACACTATATACTATTTGGATTTGTGTTGGTCATGTTAATTGGAACAGGCATTGGAACTGGCCTCGAACAGAATCCGACAATTGGTGACGTAAATGCGTTTAAGCAAGCCTTAGAAAAGGATGGATTTACGGTACAGCAAGGCACTGTAGGTTTCTTTGATGTCATCAAGTTATATGACTTGGGAGTGCTGCCAAATGCATTAGGAAACAATCCCAGTACAAGATATCTGTCCTATTTTGTTCCACCGGCACCCGGCCAGAAGGTGCCCGAAGAGATTGCAAAAATTGCCGCAACTCTTGGAATAGACCTGAACGCAGCTGCTTTCTGGAATCTTGGTCCTGATGAAGCCGTTGTATTCTTGGGAAGGACACCCCCAGACTGTAGATACTTCAGCTTCGATCTGCAACTAGTGGAAAGGACATATGGAAATGAGGGCCGATGGATTTTCTCCAACATAGGCGACACAGTGAATAATCTAGTCATCAATACCGAAGGAACGCCGAATGGAACCGCTGGAGATCCCTTCAATCAAACCACGGTAATAGTCGCCACTGCCGACAGAGGCATTGATCAACGCATCAGAGCTGATGCATTATCCGCAGGATATTCAGACAACATATTTAACACTCTAATGCTTCCATCATCAATGCTTAATCTGGGCACGGAAATCAACTCAGACACATTCCTCATCGGCATACGTCCGGCTTTCTACAAAGACAACCAGGCAGGTGATAGCTACCTCAATAACACACCCGCGATTGTTTTCCGGGTTACTCCCAACCTAACTACGAAACTGGATCCTTATGATTACCCAAAGCTAAGGGTCCGTGGGACTGGAACCACAGAGTTTGACCTCGTGGACGATCTAGAACAGCTGAAGAAGGCGATCCTCAATAAATACAGCAATCTGAATGTCACAGAACTTCCAACAAGTATGACAGTTCCAACAGATGGAATTCAGAGGGGAATCGATGCCCTGGGGCCGGACAACGATGCATGTTACCTGTGGACATCAAAACTGACTCCCTTTTCGCCGACACCTCCATTTCCCGATCTTTCGAAGTACTATGATTTCCAGCCGCACCCCACAGTGACTCTGGGCAACGATACAAATGAGTTCATAATTATCTACGGCGTCAACCATGTGGCCACAGGAAAAGCAGCATACTCAAGCGCGACCATATACGGAGCGGCTGGCTGGAATGGCGTTGGAGCCATCCACGATGCGAGCTTCAATGGAACTGCTCAGGAGTATCTCCCAGACAATCCTAACGCGAAATACCTCTATGTCTACAAGATTGCCAGGAATTGCAGTGGCGATCCAAATTGCTTTGAGGTTCCCACCGGTCCTGGAGCCTACGGCATTGCTCCGAATCAGCCTCTTATGATTTTCTGGAGAGCCTACCTGGAAAAGGCTACCAAGACCGGGCCGTCGTATTCAGAGATCGTGTACGATCGAGCCATAAAGTTCGCTCCAAAAGAATAGGAAAGAAATCGCTGGGATAGAAATCCCGGTTTTTATCTTTTT
>JAQVZT010000306.1 GCA_028708055.1 Methanothrix sp. | reverse complement strand
TAGAGGCATACTCATGCAGGCTCTTGATTCTTTTCAGCTCTCCTTCTAACTCCAGGGCCCTATCTTTCCATTTAAGCAATTTGGAGGAGTCGCGCTGCAACTGATCAATTTGGCTTTCTCTTTTTCTTAGTTGATCTTGTCGGAGGAAACGGTCTTTTTGAAGCTGCCTGATGTCTTCTTGAAGCTTTTTGCTCCTGATTTCCAGAAGCTGGATTATGCTCACTGATATTATTCCCAAGGCCAGAAAGATAAGCCATATCTGGTAGCCCTCCATTTGCGTCGACCCCCTGGAAAATTCTCTCACGCAAGTTATATAAAGATAGTGTAATCAAATAAAGGTTGGTGCATACAGTACTTGATATAATAATACTTGGTATAATAGTAATTAATACAATATTGGTATAACACAAAAAAATAATATCTAAAAAATTATTAAAAAATAAGGTACATAATACCTTAGAACATTCCCGGTGGCATTCCGCCCATTCCACCCATCATGCCTGGCGGCATTCCCATTCCACCCATGCCTCCCATTCCCGGAGGCATTCCACCTGCACCGCGAGGTGGCGGTGTCTTGGTCGAAGCGAGAACATCATCGATGCGCAGGATGAGGCAGGCGGCATCAGTGGCTGATACGAGCGCCTGAATCTTGACGCGCAGCGGCTCAACGACTCCCAATTCCAGCATATCCTGGATCTCGCCGGTGTAGGCGTTGAGGCCGGTGTTCTTGTTTTTACCGTGCATGTTCTTCAGCTCAATGGTCTTGTCGATGGCGTCAAAGCCTGCATTTTCAGCCAGCGTCTTGGGAATGATCTCCATGGCCTCAGCGAACTTGATGACTGCCAGTTGTTCGCGGCCCTTCAGAGTGGAAGCATACTCCCTCAGGCGCAGGGCGAGCTCAATCTCCGGGGCTCCTCCGCCCGCCACCAGCTTGCCGTCTTCCACCACATCGGCTACCGCATGAATGGCATCATCCAGGGCCCTCTCCAGACCGTTCAGAACCTGTTGAGTGCCGCCGCGCAGAAGCAGAGTGGCAGAGGGGTTCTTTGTTCCGGTGATAAAGGTCATGATGCCGCTTCCCAGGCGCCTCTCTTCTACCAGGGCGGCGGTACCCAGTTCGCTGGGCTTGAGCTCATCCAGGCCGGTTACAATGGTAGCGCCCGTGGCTCTGGCCAGCTTATCCAGATCCTTTTTGATGACGCGGCGCAATGCGAGAATTCCGGCATTGGCCAGGTGATGCTGGGCCAGGTCATCGATGCCCTTCTGGCAGAAGACCACTGTGGCTCCGCTGGCTATCACCTTGTCAGCTGCCTCTTTTATCCTCATCTTCTCATGCTCCATGAATTGCTGGAACTGAGTTGAAGATGTTATCTGCAGCTCTGCCTTGGTCTCGGTGTCTTTGGATTCGATTGGCGTAGATAGCAGGGCAATTCTGGCGTTCTCAATCCTTCGGGGCATGTTCTGGTGAACGATCTCCTTATCGATTACCAGGCCCTCAATGATCTGAGAATCGAGAGTGCTCTCGCCCACTTTCTTCTCCACATTGACCCGATCCATATCAAAGCTTCTTTTTCCGCCGTAGTCTTCAACGGCGTTGAGGACCAGGTCAACCGCATAGCTGGCCATCTTGCTGTCTGGAGACTCAGCCAGCTTTCCGGTCATGGCAGTCTCGGCGATCTTCTCCAGGAGAGCGCGATCCTTTTCAGAGGCTTCGACAGAGATGGATTTAACAATCTGCACTGCCTTTTCCGCAGCCATCCTGTACCCCTGAACGATCATGGTCGGGTGGACCTTCTGGTCAATAAGCACCTCAGCCTTCTTGAGCAGCTCGCCAGCCAGGACCGCCACGGTTGTGGTTCCGTCGCCTACCTCTTTATCCTGGGTCTTTGCGGCTTCGATGAGCATCTTGGCAGCAGGATGCTGCACATCCATCTCCTTGAGGATTGTTACGCCATCATTGGTGATGGTAACCTCCCCAATCGAGTCGACCAATAATTTATCCATGCCTTTGGGGCCCAGGGTGCTCCTCACCGCATTGGCCACGGCGCGGGCAGCCATGATGTTATTCGAGATAGCATCTTTCCCCGACTCTCTGCGGGTGTCCTTTAATATGATAATTGGCGATCCGCCCATTCCTGCCATTTTCGATAATCCTCCAGTAAATGCATACTTTGCGAATTCTCACGTTCACAGTATTTGATCTTCTATAAAAGAGTTTCCCAAAAATCCGGCAGCATACGATTGTTCCTGTGCAATCCCGTGCATCCGCGGATTGCCTTTGATGTTTCAGCCAGAAACTATAAGTAGCTAAAGATCGTCGTTGGCATGCTAACCTAATCAGAGGAATTAAAAATGGTAACTGGAACAGTAAAGTTTTTCAATAGAGTAAAGAGCTTTGGATTCATAGCAGGCGACGACGGTAAGGATTATTTCGTGCATGTAACTGGCTTGAAGCCCGGCGTCACAATCGATGAGGGTGACAAGGTAACCTTCGATGTCATTGAGGGCGAGAAAGGCCCCAAGGCTGACAAGGTCGAGAAGCTGTAGATACTCACTATGATTGTATAGTCTAGAAATAGAAAATAGGTAGAGAGGTCTCAGGGCTTTTCTATCAGTTTTCCTATTTTGTTCGTTTTTATGCGTATTCTTGTTCTGATTTTTTGCTATTGCTGATCTTATAGTTTCTTGAATGCAAAACCGTGTTCAAAGGCGTATATGAAGGCATTGGGAAAATGCTCAAATGGTCTAAAGAATACGATCGGCATGATGAAGAAATGGCAGAATGAAGGCTCGCCGACCAGGTTCTGGGAGGTGGATTTATTGCGGGGCTGCGCCATCCTCCTCATGGTCCTCTACCATCTGCTCTTCGATCTCAACTATTTTGCCGTCTATGATATCGATGTATTATCAGGCTTTCCGCTGGCGATGGCCCGCACGGCAGCCTCGATCTTTCTTCTCCTTGTCGGCCTCTCTCTCACTCTGAGCTACTCCCGATCCCAGCTTATGGGGCATGAGGGCGGATTTCTCCCGCATCTTCTGAAGCGGAGCGCCTGGATTCTGAGCCTGGCTGTAGTGGTAACCCTGGTCACCTATCTCGCTATCGGCAGGGGATTCATTGTCTTCGGGGTGCTGCATCTCATTGGCCTATCGCTGCTCCTCGCCTATCCCTTTCTAAAGCTGAAAAATGCAAACTTTGTTTTCGGAGTAGCATTTATATTACTAGGAAAATATTCGGGAGCTATTAGCGTCGGCTTTCCCTGGCTGCTCTGGCTGGGAATGGCACCCGCGAACTTCTATTCAGTCGACTACTTTCCAGTCCTTCCCTGGTTCGGAGTGATTCTGCTGGGCATGGGCCTGGGCAGCCTGCTCTATCCCGGATACCGACGCAGCTTTACCCTGCCCGACCTTTCGGCGTCCTCCATAGCCAGAGTTCTGGCCTTTCTAGGACAGAACTCGCTGGCCATCTATCTAGTCCACCAGCCGGTGATCATTGCCTTTCTATGTCTCTGTGGCGTCCCGCTCGCATTGCTGCCGAATTAAGAATCATTTGACGAGTTCGAGGCCTGTGGAATTTATCAATTCTATCAGGGTTGTATTATTGAATTCCTCAGTGATGGTAGCATTTATTGCAGTTTTATTGTACATTGCCTTCAGTGCAGAGCTCTGGTTGATCGCCAATGCCAGCCTGGGCAGGGTAACATTGTGCAGACTGCCGTTTATGTTTCCCTCGAGCATGTTAACAGCA